>NZ_JBOZWO010000014.1:0-147511 GCF_050864975.1 Paenibacillus sp. GXUN7292
GTGGCACCGTCCGGTTCTGTATGAATTTTCATATACAATTGTGTTTTATGGAGCATTTCAGAGTATTGTATATGAATTTTCATATACATTGACCCGTTTTGAGGTGGCACCGTCCGGTTCTGTATGAATTTTCATATACATTGAGTTATTTCGAGGTGCGCGGACACGCATAGGGTTGTAGAGTTTTGGGCTTTACACGTTAACAGGCTGAGCAACCCAAGGTGCTCAGCCTGTCCATGTCCTTGTCCTTGTCCTTGTCCTTGTCCTTGTCCAATGATGCTACTTCGTCACGATTACTTCTATGTTATTGTTGACTGCTTCTTCCAAAAACAAATGAGGTATGGCCGAATCAGTAACTACAATATCTACTTCTTCGAGGCCAGCCAAACGGATTAATGATTTCTTTTGAAATTTGTGGCTGTCCGCAAGTAGAATGATTTGCTCCGAAATGTGCATGATCTTTCGCTTTATTTGAGATTGAGATTCATAAGGCTCGCTAATGCCTCGCTTCCAATCAAACCCTTTACAGGAAATAAAGCATTTATCAACATGATAGCCCTCGATCATTTTTTCAGCAGCGGCGCCTGTATTGGCTAATAATTGGCGGTCTACGTATCCGCCGATCAGAAAAACTCTAATCCTGCTTTTCCTCGCTAGCTCGTACGCGATCGGTACAGAATAGGTAATTACGGTAATGTCGATATCAGGCAGCTGCTTGGCAAGCAGAAGACAGGTTGTGCTGGCATCCAAGGAAATAACGTCGCCTTCCTCCACTAAAGACGCGCCGTAAAGGCCGATTTTCCGCTTTTCCCCGAGATTGATTCCTTCTCGCTGAAGCAATGGCAGCTCCGTACCTTCCTTGCGGTTTAAGATGGCGCCGCCGTGCGTTCTAATCAAATGGCCTTCCTTTTCAAGCGCATCCAGATCACGGCGAATCGTTTCCTCAGTTACGCCGAACCGCTTGCTCATTTGCGCAACCTTGGCAACCTCGCCATTTTCCAGCAGCAGTATAATTTCTTTCTTTCTATCAATATTCGCCAAATTAACCCCCTCCTCTGTCAGCCGACTCACTTCTCACCCATTTCTCTATCGCTCATAGCATGCACAATGTTGCAAGCTAATCAACTTCTTTATACCTCGACCAGCTCTATATCGGCTCCCAAATGCAAGGTATTGCTAATCGTGCAAGTTTTCTCTACTTCCTCTTTCAGCTGCTCTTTATACGCAAGATCAAGCCCTGAAGGGAGGGTCGTATGCACAATGAATTTGGAGAAGCGGCTTGGCGCTTTTGCTGCCTTTACTGCCAACACCTTAATGCTTATTTCCGACTTGTCATACTCCAAGCCGTCTCTTTCGATTATTTTTTGCAGCGTAATCGATACGCATAGGCCGAGCGCAGCCTCCAGCAGCTCTCTTGGCGATAGACCTTCTGAATTAGGGGCCGTGCTGCCGATTATTTGAAAGCCTGCGTCATTGTATATGCGGTTCTGGCCATTTTCTATATTAATGATTGTCATAATTATTCACTCCTAAGTTGAGATAAGGTGACAGGCAGCCTTATGATTGCTGGCAATATTCGTTAAGCCAGGCACTTCAGTCTTGCACCGTTCTGTCGCATAAGGGCAGCGCGTATGAAATACACAGCCAGATGGCGGCGAAAGAGGGGACGGAATTTCGCCCTTGAGAATGATGCGTTCCTTCAGCTTCTTACCGGAAAATCCGGGCACAGCAGAAAATAGCGACTTCGTATAAGGATGAACGGGGTTGCTGAACAATTGATCTGTAGCAGCCTCCTCTACAATTTTTCCTAAATACATAATGCCGATCCGATCAGATATATACCGTACGACACTGATATCGTGAGTAATAAATAATAGCGTCAGCTTCAGATCGCGCTGCAGCTGCTTCAACAGGTTTAATATTTGCGACTGGATTGACACATCCAGAGCGGACACCGGCTCATCGCAAACGATGATTTTTGGATTCATAATAAGCGCGCGGGCAAGCCCCAGACGCTGACGCTGGCCGCCTGAAAATTCATGCGGGAAACGAAAATAATGCTCAGCCTGCAGTCCGACCGTTTGTAAAATACGGAATACAGCCTCCTGGCGCTCTACTTGATTGCCTTGATTATGAATAATTAAAGCTTCTTCCAAAATAGCACCGATTCTTTTGCGCGGATTCAAGGAAGAGAAGGGGTCTTGAAATACCATCTGAATATCTTTCCGGAATTTCCTCAGATCGCCCTTTCGCATTGCAGCCAAATCCTGCTTCTTGTATAGCACCTGGCCCGAGCTGGCCGGAGTAAGCCCAAGAATTGTACGTCCGATCGTGCTTTTTCCCGAACCGGATTCGCCGACTAGTCCGTAGGTTTCACCTTCATACAGCTGAAAAGATACATCCGATACAGCGTGCACAAACGCTTTTGCGCCAAAAATTTTGCCAAAAGGACTGTAAACCGGAAACTGCTTATGAAGCGAAACGACGTCAAGCAGCGGCTCTGCCGCAGAGACAGCATAATCTAAGCCTATTGCTTTCTCAGCCAACTGCCTCTCCTCCCTTCACACTGCTTATCTCTTTATAATGCCAGCATTTAACCCGGTGTCCATCTGCCGCCTGCTCCATAACCGGCTGCTGGCTGCGGCATTTGTCATCCGAAAATGGGCATCTTGCTGCAAAGCTGCAGCCCTGCGGAATATTGGCAAGCGAGGGGACTGTGCCTTCTATAACATGAAGCTTCTCATTGCGGCTCCCGTTGAGCCTTGGAATAGATTTGATAAGACCTTGGGTATAAGGGTGCAGAGGTCTTTGAAATAAATGCTCCGTCTGCGCTTCCTCAACAATTTGGCCCAAATACATAACCTTAACGCTCGTGCATATCTCCGCTACCACACCCAAATCGTGCGTAATAAATAAAACGCCCATGCCCAGCTTGCGGTTCAGCTCCACAATCAGATCCAATATTTGCGCTTGAATGGTAACATCCAGCGCGGTTGTCGGCTCGTCTGCGATCAACAGCTTAGGCTCGCAAGCCAGTGCCATCGCAATCATCACGCGCTGCTGCATGCCGCCTGACAGCTGATGCGGATATTCGTGCACGCGCTGCTCCGGCGCCGGAATGCCTGTTAGACGCAGCATTTCTACCGCTTTTTGACGCGCTTCTTTTTTTGATTTTTTCTGATGCAGGCGAATAACCTCTTCCAACTGATTGCCGATTGTATAAACAGGATTAAGCGAGGTCAGCGGATCCTGAAAAATAATCGATATATCATCGCCGCGAATCGCTCTCATTTTGGCAGGGGAAAGCTTGAATAAATCCTGCTGATCGAATATAACCTGGCCTTCATATGAAATAGCATCCGTATGATCAAGCAGCCTCGTAATCGACTGGGACATTACGCTTTTTCCACAGCCGGACTCTCCAACTATGCCGACAATTTCGCCCCTATCCATCGTAAAGCTAACGTCATTGACTGCCGTCACTTTGCCGCGGTCGGTATGGAAATGCGTTTTTAAATGCTTGACTTCCAAAAGAGTCTGTCCGCTCATCGTATGCCAACACCTCCTGTTTGATCAGCGTATTACTTCTTAATTTTTTGCTTCAAGCGCGGATCAAGCTGATCGCGCAGTCCGTCTCCAAGCAGATTCAAGCTAAGAACGGACAAAACAATCATTACGCCCGGGAAGACAAGCATCCACCAGGCTTTATAAATAACAAGCTTGCTGGCCTGTAAAATATTTCCCCAGCTCGGCTCGGGCGCTGGAATCCCGGCTCCCAGAAAGCTTAGAGCTGCCTCCGAAATAATTGCCTCGGCAAATACAAAGGTCGCTTGCACAAGTAATGGCGATAAGGTATTCGGCACAATATGACGCCATATGATTCGCGAATCGCTGGCTCCCTGCGCCATCACCGCTTCAATATAGGTTTGCTCCCGCACGACAAGAGCTGTAGAGCGTACAACGCGGGCAATATTGGGGGTAAAAACGATCGTCAGCGCAATAATCACGTTAGTAGCCGATGCCCCGAGCGCAGCCATTAAAGCAATCGCCAGCAGTATGCCGGGTATAGCCGTCAATCCATCAGATATGCGCATTAATATATGATCCAGCATTCTATAGTAAGCCGCGTAGACTCCAATGACAAGCCCCAGCAGCGAGGAGATTAATGCTACAACGAGCCCTACGCTTATTGAAACCCGCGCGCCATATAATATTCGAGTCAGCAAATCTCTGCCGAACTCGTCTGTCCCCAGCCAATGCGCGCCGCTTGGCGGCTTTAAGCGGTCGACCACCTTCATATCATAAGGACCGTAGGATGCTAGAATCGGGCCCAATATAGCTAAAACAGCAAGCAGCAAAAATACTGATCCGCCTATTATCAATCCGCGATTAGATTTTAGTCGGAGAAGTCCTAATGAACGCTGCTCTTGCTTAAGCTTTTTACTTATTTGTGCGATATGCTCTTTCTCCTGAGCTGTAATCATTGTGACCCCTCTTTCTATTTGCGATCCAATCGAACGCGCGGATCCACTGCGCCATATAGCAAATCTACCAACAGGTTTATCGTGACATACATGACTGTCACACTAAGCACGACACCTTGGATGACAGCAAAATCTCTTCTTGCTATTGAATTCAATATGAGCTGTCCCAAGCCAGGTATATTGAATATAGATTCCACCACTACCGCTCCCGTAACTAAAGTGCCGAAGGTTTGGCCAATGACAGTCAATATAGGCAAAAAAGCATTGCGAAACGCATGCTTGAGCAGCACCTTCCACTCGTTCAGCCCTTTGGAGCGCGCTGTTTTAATAAAATTCAAATTGAGCACCTCGAGCATAGAGGAGCGTGTCATGCGCGTAATAAGCGCAGCTTGTATCGTGCCTAATGAAATACCCGGCAATATTAAATATTGCAAATGCGTCCATAGGCCGTTGGACAGCGGTTCATAGCCTGCCACAGGCAACCACTGGAGCTTAACTCCAATCACCAGCATTAAAAACAATCCTAGCAAAAAGCTTGGGATCGCCATACCGAGCAAAGAAACGCCCATAAGCGAGTAGTCGGTTATCGTTCCTCGTTTGTATGCCGCTATTATCCCAAAAGGAATCGCTATTATTAATGCGATGATTTGTGCCAGTATAGCTAGCGACAACGTAGGCCCGATATGCTCCTTGATTGCTTCGCTTACCGGCTGATGCATAAAGATAGAATCGCCCAAATCGCCCTTAAACAGCTTCCCGACCCAATTGGTATACTGCTCATAAAGCGGAAGATTGAACCCCAGTTCCTCATTGAGCGCATCGATCTCCTGCTCGGATGCTTCCATTCCGAGCATTACAGCAGCTGGCTTGCCGGGGGTTATATGAATCAGCAAAAAGATAGCGATTGAAACAACCAGCAGAACTGGAATTAATGAAAATAATCTTTTTATAATGTAAGCGAGCACTTGAATCGCTCCTCGTTCAACTAATATTTAAGCCATTATAATCTCGAAAAGGAAGGTGTTAGACAGCTTACCTAAGTAATCTGTTACACCTTCCCGTCCATTATTTCGCTATTTTCGCGTTCCAGACAACCGGCGCTTCATATAGCTCAAAGCCTTCTAGATTTTTATTGATCGCTACGACACCGTTATAATGTCCAAGTACTGTCGATGAAGCAAACTCATACATGAAGCCTTGCAGCTTTTCCCACTCCTGCTTGGCTGCTTCCGGCGTTGCTGCACTGCGGATAGCTACTAGCGCATTTGCCACTGTCTCATTATTAAGACCTGCCCAATCAGGGTTTACTGCCAAAAGCTGAGGCGGCGTAATTTGATAGCCTGTGCTCGCAAGGAAAATATCCCACTTGCTGCGATCATTTTTTGTTTCCAGGAAGGTTGGGAAATCAAAGTTAATGACCTTCACATTCATGCCAATCTGGCGCAGCTGCTCCTGGATAACCAAAGTTCCCGTATACATCTCGTTATAATCCTTGGTAGTCAGCAAAGTAATTTCTTCTCCGTTGTAGCCTGCTTCTGCAAGAAGCTGCTTCGCCTTCTCCGGATTGGACTGGTTATAGTACTCTGCACCAGCTTCATTCGTCCATTGCGTTTGATTCGTGCTCAAGTAGCTTGGCGATAAAGAATACAGCTCCGGTTTGGCAAAGCTTGCGAGCATAATTTCTTCATTGTTGAGAGCAGCAAGCACAGCTTGACGCAGCTTCACATCGGAAAGAACACCTTCAGTTGTGTTAAAGAATGCTGTCAATGCACCGCCTGGGAAGGATTGAAGCTCTACATTATTAACAGCGGCGAGTTCATCATAATTTTCAATTGGAATGCTGTCCGCAACATCATATTTGCCTGTTTTCACACCAGCAATTCTCGTAGCATGGTCAGTTACAAAATGGAAGTACAAATTTTTCGTAGGCGCTTCTTTTCTTCCATCAAACCCGCTTGGATCTCTATCTACAGACTGGTACTCGTCATAACGCTCCAAATGAATGTACTGATCCTGCTTCCACTCCACAAATTTATAAGGGCCAGTACCAATATACTCCTTGATGCCTTCTGCAGGCGCTGATTCTATAATTTCCTTAGGCATAATAGCCGGGAATTGTGCTTGTGCTGAAATAAGTATTAATACATCAGATGTAGCCTTTTCTACTGTCAGCTTAACTGTGTAAGTATCAACGGCTTCGAACTTGGCATTCTGCAATAGCACCTTAGCGCGGGAAGAAGTGACCAGCCATCTGTTCATGGATGCTACTACATCCTCGGATGTTAATTCCTTGCCGTTGTGAAACTTAACCCCTTGTCTCAGCTTGAATGTATATGCTAACCCGTCTTCGCTGCGCTCTACTGATTCCGCAAGAGCAGGCACCGGCTCATAATTCGCATTCAGCGTATATAACTGCTCAAATATATTGCCTGCTGTATCAAGCGCTACTGCGGACACCGTCATAGCTGTATCCAAAGTAGGCGGCTGTGCTGTCAGCGCGATATTTAGTTCATCTTTATATTCCTTGGACTCATCTTTATTGGCATCGTCTTTGCTGCCTTCATTTACTGCCGGACTCGGACTGCTGTTTCCCGGCGTTTGTTTATTTCCACCGCTGCCGCAGGCAGCCGTTACCATCAGTAATAATATTGCAACTAATAAACCCCATTTTTTTGACTTCATTGTATTGTGCCCCCTTAGTATGACGAGAAATCAATTCCGATAATTCCTACTAAATAAGTAGTATTAATATGATATTCCAATACTACTGCACGTATTAGAGTTTGTCAATCACTTTTATTATGCTTTACCCCCGTAATTAAAGGGCGAACGAGACTTCTTCCTATTTGTTTAAAAAAGAAAAAAAGACCCTCTTCTTTTATGAAAAAAGGATCTTTTTGTACTTTTATAACTATTACCGAACGATTGGATTGCTTTTACGCGTCAATGAGACGGCCGCGTTTCTTTTTAAGATATCGATTTAATCTTTCCGTACATAAAAGCATTACTATTGCAAATATAACGACAAAGACAGGAAAGATGCCAATTGTAAAATAAGACGCCACGACACCAAGAAATGGCGGAATTAGCGTGCTTCCCGTATAAGCAGTTGCCATTTGATAGCCCATAATCGATTGTGCATGCGTCTTGCCAAAGCGGGCTGGCGTTTCATGCAGCATACAAGGAAATATAGGCGCAAGCCCTAATCCGATCACAATAAAGCCAATAAGTGAAACAATCGATGGCAAAGGCAATACGAGCAGTACCGTGCCAAGCAGTGCAATAAGCTGACCGTATCGGATAAGCTTTCGATTACTCATTTTGAACGTAATAAACCCTGTAATCATTCTTCCTGCTGTAATGCCTATATAAAACACAGACACCCACTGCGCAGCTGCAGCAGCGTCCAGCTCCTTCACATTCACTAGAAAACTGCTGCCCCACAAACCAACGCTCGCTTCAATCCCGCAATAAAATAAAAAGGTCAGCATCGCCAGCTTAACGCCCTTAACATTCCAGGGCTTCATATTTTTTAATTGCTGCTCCTCTTCCTGATCCGCAGAAGATACTGCAGAACGGTCTGATGCCCGCTTTACAGCGTTATCTTGTTCAGCTGCTGCGCCGCTCAACTTTGCAACCTTATCCCATAATGGCAGCGATACTAGTAAAATGATCACTAATCCGAACTGAATAGCCGCAACCGTCAAATAGCCTTGCCTCCACAAGTTTTGGCCGGATATATAAGATGCCATAATAATAGGGCCAAGTGTCGCGCCAACCCCCCAGAAGCAATGCAGCCAGCTCATATGATGAGCTTTGTAATGAGCAGCAACATAACTGTTTAAGCCGGCATCCACCGAGCCGCCGCCCAGCCCAAGCGGTATTGCAAAAAGAATCAACCAGATCAGTGAAGGCGACCAGGCAAAGCCGAGCAATGCCGCTGCTGTCATTAAACAGCTGATAAGCGTAACCTTGCCAATACCGAAGCGTTTAAGCACGTAGCCGCTCATCAGGCTGGAAATAATCGTGCTGCCTGCAACAACCATCGATATGGCTCCAGCTGTGCTTAATGAAGCATCCATATCCTTGCTCATGACCGGCCATGCTGCTCCCAATAAGGAATCCGGCAATCCGAGACTAATAAATGCCAAGTAAATAATAATTAGAAAAAACGTTGCCATTAGCAGATGCACTCCTTAATGCAAATTTAGTTCGTTTGGATAAGCAGGGCATTAAGGCCAAGACTTTGAAGGCCATACAAGTAATCCGACTTCCAATCGCTTGCCGAAAGTTCCGGAAGATGCTCTTTTGGAACATATGCAGCGCTGTGCGCAATAATTTCACTTATGAGATGAGAATTTACTTCTTCCTCGCAAAATACAAAATAGTCCGGATTCAAAATCGCCGTTATCGCAGCGACTAATCGGCTAATCGGATCTATGTGTTTAACTGCTGCATCTGCATCACGCTCATCGTTTAAAGCTTGCAAAAAATTTTTATAATCGTACTGCGGTATAAAAGAAACCTCGCCTGAGAAAAAGGATTTGCCGCGCACAATTTGACCGTTTACGGCAACACCGGCTCCAGGACCATTTTGCCCTAAATATAAATAAATAATGGAAGCCATCTCCTGCAGCTTCCTTCGCGCTATATAGCCGAGCACAGCTGCATTCATATCGTTCTCGACGACGGCAGGCACGCCGATCTGCTCTTCAATATATTGCTTCAAATGAAGATTATCGTACTGCTCATAGGCTGGCATATAGAAAATTTTCCCTTCATTAACTGCTCCGGGAACCCCAATTGCAACTGATTGAATACTGGGGTAGCTGTCCATTATATCTCGGATTAGATTAACAAGGCTTGATGCCTCTTCCTGCAAAACACTATTTGTCCTTCCCTGCCCCATTTGGTCTCCAAAGCCGTTAAAGATCGTATAGTGCGTTTCATGCTTCTCCAAAAATATAGCGAGTCCCAGCCTATAATTCGCATTATAAACATATCTCTTTGCTCTTCTGCCGCCGCTCGATTCATCCAGCCCAGCCAGGGAAACCTCACCTGAACGCTCCATGAGCGTTAAAAATTTGCTTATCGTAGGAAAGCTGATCTGCAGTTTCTCACTAAGCTCAGCCTTCGTTCCACTTCCCTGCCCAAGTAAAAGCTTGCGCATACTTCGCATAATGCTTGCTTTCGTTTCCTGCGCACTCATTCGTACATCTCTCATATCATTCCCACCTAGGTATGCCAATACTTTTTAAAGACGTTTAATAAGTCGATATGAGCATAACAGGAATTGAGAAAACTAACAAGAAAAAGTTTTGCTTTGCCTCATCCTGGCGCCGATCTAGGAGAGCTAACGATTATCAAAAGCCTTATTTGTCCTATATAAACAAAAAAAGCTGGCCCGGCAATCACAATGGATCGCTAAAGGACAGCTCTGCTGCGTTATGACGTCATTTACTTATGCTTTTATCATCTTACAGCGCAGCGATTCGGACCAATCTCCATTTCCGTCTGCTCTTCATCATCAGGCATAATTTTGCCCATGTTAACTTGTCTAATTTGCTGATACGCATTGGGCTGCGGCGGCAAATGATCGGTAACGGTACGGCGAAATTCCGCTTCGTCGGCAATATTCAAGCCGTGATTTTGTGCAAATAAATCACCTAGCCGCCTTGCAATCGTCCCGTCCTCATTCATTTCATCGATAATCATAAAATGTGCAGGCAGGACAATCAGATCCTCTGCCAGCTCACGGTAACGGCTATACAGCGTTTCTCGCAAATCACTTACCCAATCCTCTGCAAGCCCCGCCAAATCCGGTCTTCCGATGGAATCAATAAATAGTATATCTCCTGTCAGCAAATAACGGTTATCCACTACAAAAGAAGTGGAGCCAACCGTATGCCCCGGTGAATAGAGTGCCCCAACCTGTATGCTGGACTCACCTATGTTAACCGATAAACGATCTGTCAGCGGTGTGAAATCGAACAAAACCTCTGAAGCATCTTTCGGCGGCAAATAGTAGCTTGCCCCTGTCTGTTCTGCGATAAGGCGGCCTCCGGATATATGATCCGCATGAAGATGCGTATCAAATACATGGGTAATTACAGCGCCTTTTGATTGTGCAAAATGTGTAAACACATCAGTAAATCGCACCGCATCAATAACAGCAGCCTCGCCGCTGGATACAATCATATAAGACAGGCAGCCTTTGCCTAAGCGCACAAATTGGTAAAGTTCTCCGCCGCCAGTCAGATCGGCAACCTTGATCGGCTCCAAATACATGCTCCAAGCCTTCATGCCGCCTTCCAAATAAGCGACAGTGCGGCCTGCTTCACTAAGCATTTCAGCAACCATGACAGATGAGCCTTCCTTTGCGCAAACGATTAGTACTTCGCCTTTTGCAGGAATTTGGGGCAATATTCCCTCCACCCCATCAAGCAGATCAAAATAGGGGACGTTCAAATATTGAAATTGGCGGCCTTCTATTTTCCAGTCTGCAAAAGCATCCGGGTTTCTCACATCAACTATAAAAAGCGGCTCATTATGAATGACTCTTTGAGCAACATCTGCTGCTGTCCATTTCTTGATAGACATCTGCAACTCCCTCCCTTATCATGCTGTCTGTTTTTAGTACAATATAATTGCTGCTTTATTAGACGTAATTTATCTTTCCGCCTTAACGATTTGGTTAAGTTGGCCATTCCAGCCCGTCATTCCAGGCAATACGTTATAAACATTTGAATAGCCTGCTTTGGCTACTTTTTGTGCAGCAAGATCGCTGCGTTTGCCTGTGCGGCAAATCAAATAGATATTCTTTTCTCTATCCAGCTCATTCATTCGCTCATCTAACTCGCCCAGCGGTATTGAAATAGCGCCCTCAATATGTCCAAAAGCGTATTCTGCAGCTTCACGGACATCTATAAGCAAACCGCCTTGCTTGGCGGCTGTTGCCGCTTCCTCATTGCTTGCCGTTTGCTCATGCGCAGCTTCAAAAACGTTATCGCCCGAGCATTTGCGAATATAGTGCAGCAGTACTTCGCCTTTTTCAAGAGTGCCGATATATTGATAGCCGACTGAAGCCGCCCAAGCAGCCAAATCAGCTTTGGAGCCTTTATCTGTCGCTTGCACTTCCAATACTTGACCTTCCTCCAAGCTGCCCATTGCTTTTTTTGTTTTTACAATAGGCATCGGACAGGCCATACCTTTGGCGTCTACTTGATAATCTGCTTTTAACATCTATTATTCCTCCTCAATTCAAAAATACCCAATGGGGTATACAAGATAGTAAAAAAAAGCGCCCGCCTTCATTAATATAACTAACACTTAATAATGTAAATTAAACCTTTATCTTACCTTGCCACTCCAGCATTCCGCCAATCATATTAACGGCATCGTAACCAAATGAAGTTAAATATTCAGTCGCCTTGCCGCTTCTTCCGCCGGAACGGCAAACTATAATATAAGGTGTTTTTTTATCCAGCTCATGTATGCGGAACTCTAATAGGCCAAGCGGAATATTTATTGCGCCCGGTATATGGCCTTCAGCAACCTCACTTGTTTCTCTGACATCGATAAGGCGAAGCTGCTCCCCTTTCTCCAAACGCTGCTCAACTTCTGCTGCAGAAATTTCTTTCACCAATATCATCCTCTCCAAGCGCTCATGCCACCGCGAACATTCGTCACCTTGGCATAGCCTAATTTTTTCAATTGCTTGCAGGCCTGGCTGCTGCGCATGCCGCTTTGACATATCACTACAATTTCTTTATCCTTTGGCAAATTGGACAAGTCCGAACCTAGCGGAATATTTGCAAACTGTGCAATATGCTGCCTTTTATATTCGCTTGGTGTCCTCACATCAATAAACATCTTATCCTTCTGAGACAATTGTTGCTTAAGCTGCTCAGTTGAAATAGTGGCAACTCCTTTAGCCGGCTTTAAACGCCATACAAAAAATAAAATAACAAGTGCAGCAATAATAATATATTCCATAGCAGCCTCCCCGTATAAAATGAAGCAAACTTATTCCCTTATGCAACAATTGCTTGCTTTCTACGTCTATAAATATACCCCATAGGGTATGTGAAAGTCAACAGCTTCTTTTACAATAATATTGCCAAAATAACGATAACCAACAATCGCTGATTCAATTTTGAACTACAGTTAATTTTCCCTTAACAAATAAAGCGTAAACTACATTTAAAACGATAAGAAAGGAATTTAAGCGATGGGTATTCATACGTATTTTCAATCACTAACCGATCTGGAGCGCATCATTCGCTGTCCAGGCAAGTTTAAATTTCAGGAGCATAGCGTCTCCGCACATTCTTGGAAGGTCGTTCAATATGCTAAAACTTTAGCAGATATTGAAGAAAGCAATGGTGTCTCTATTGACTGGAAAAAGCTATATGAGATTACAAGCAGTCATGACTACGGTGAAATTTTTATAGGCGATATAAAAACCCCCGTCAAGCACTATTCGCTGGAGCTTCGTGCCATGCTGCAGCAGGTTGAGGAAGGCATGGTCGCTCATTTCATTGAGGAGCATATTCCCGAGCAGTTTAAAGCGATCTTCCGCCGCCAGCTGCGTGAAGGAAAAGATGATTCTGTAGAAGGGCAAATATTAGAGGTTGCTGACAAGCTCGATCAAATATACGAAGCCTTTTCAGAGCTGCAGCGAGGAAATACAGAAAAAGAATTTATAACGATGTACCGTCATGCCCTCATTAAAATAAAAGGCATCAAGCTGCACTGCGTTGACTATTTCCTCCATCATATTTTGCCTGACATGGTCCAGGAAGGAACTCGTTCCCCTATCGATATCGCGAAAATAACAAACGAAGCTCTTGCTTCATAATAACAAGCTCTGCCCATCACTCCTCCTTGCTGTGCTCCCCGTTATACATCCCGCTGTGCTGCTAGCGTGCATCTTACCTCGAAATAACAGCCTGTTCTTGTTTTTTTCTTGCGACTATCCAGCATAACGCCACAATTAGCGCCAGCGCATATGCAAAGCTTGTATAGGCAACAGCCGGGTATGCCAGCTGCTTAACGCCAATCGCACAAATCGCCCATATAAATACCGCTGCAAAAACAATATTTCGTTCTTTTACCACCACAATTATCGCAAGCAGCACTGCAACGCTCAGCATAATAATAGCCCAAGCCGTCTCGGACAACCCAAATCTGTCCCAATTGCTTGCATATAAGGCAACTGCAATATTTACAATAACCGCTACGCTTATCCAGCCCAAATAAATTCGGAATGGCAAGCGAACGAGCCATTTGTCAGAAAGTGCAGCAGGCTCCCTCATAGTATCCTTGGTGCGAATATGGATTGTAATTAACGTGAATAACAAAACCAGCATTAGAAATACGCTGCTCGCCAGTCTTTCATAATGCCAAGCAACCAGCCAGCCGATATTCAATAAACAAGATACAAAGAAGAGATGACATATCGCTTGATTGACTTTGCTTTCTTGCCCTGCCTTAGTAAAGCCATAAACAACATACAGCAGCAGCAGTATATAAATGACTGTCCAAATTAGAAAGGCATAGCCTGCTGGAGTAATAAGAACAGGATATTGAGCTGAAATTTCTCCGGTCGTTTTGCCTCCTAACAGCCTTCTTTCCGCTGCTATATTGACCGCAATCATAGCCAGGAAGCTGATCATGTTAAGCCAGCGGAACACGATTATCCTTATCCTCATCTTCACCCTCGTCAACCTCCTCCTATATTTACGGTAGCTAAAATGATGCTTCTACTTAGTTAATACCCCAAAAGGTTAACTTTGATTAACCTGGCTGCGAAAAATTGTTCTACAAAGCCGACGTTCCCGCTTCTCCAATCCCAAATCTGCTCTCTTCTCCTTTTCTTGCTTGCGAATGGTTGCCCGAAATGAATTGACCTGGTCACACGTTCCGTTATTTGCCTAAAAACCGTTATTTTTTGAATTTCGCGGTCACACATTCCGCTATACAGCTCCAAATGATGCTTTTTCTATGATTTATGGATCAATAACGGAACGTCTGTCACTTTGCCACCTTAAAACTACGATTTGGTCGTAATAACGGAACGACTGACCAGTTGGCGAAGCTGTCTATTCGTTAGAGCCGTCCCCACAAAAAAAAGCCCAAATCTCAATCGATCCAGGCTTGCGCATCTACCGCTTCACGATAACGTTCATACCATACCTTCCACTGCTCGCTGCGGTTTTCGAGCCTGGCATCATCCAGCAATGCAGTAATGACATCCAGGCACACATGCCAGCCTGCCAGGTCTCTTGGCGTATGGTCATTTAAGCTTGTTATCTTTTCAATCAAAGTCAGCTTGCAGCCGCCATCAACAGTAGCCAGCTCAAAGCGCACAACATCTTTATCCCAAGTGTATTCCAAGACGCTGTTAGGATGAACCTCTAAGATTGTCATTTCCTCAAAACTGCCATCGCCCATATCGAATTTAATTATTCCGCCTGCAACAAGATTATCGATGCTTAACTCTGAGAACCACAATTTCAATTTTTCATTTTCTGTGAGAAAAGACCATACTTTTGCTGCAGGGTGCTTCAAGCTGCGTTCAAATTCGGCAATGTATGTCCCTTCGGATTTACGAATTGCTGCTATCATGGTAAATTGTCCACCTTTCGCGACTCATTAATTATTTTTCTAGCAAATAGGCTATTAAAAGAACCAATTCTATTAAATAGAATAAGCTATTTTAAAAGAGTAGGGGAGTGATTTTATGAGTAGACGCTTTGCTGCTATTTTGCGAGGAAGAAACGAAGTTCCGCCTGTACGTACCATTTCAACGGGCCATGTAACTTTCCGTCTCAGTGAGTCCGGCAATCAGCTCCGATTTGTTCTTGTAGTCAGAAATATTAATCGGGTAACACAGGCCCATATCCATCTGGGCAGGAGAGGTGTTAACGGACCTGTCGTCGCCTTTCTATTCGGCCCAAACCGATCTGGAGTTTCCTTCAGACTCGGCGTTATTCGAGGCACCATATCTAGAAATGATTTGGTAGGTCCATTAAGAG
The DNA here is from genome assembly GCF_050864975.1 of Paenibacillus sp. GXUN7292. Classification (NCBI taxonomy): domain Bacteria; kingdom Bacillati; phylum Bacillota; class Bacilli; order Caryophanales; family Paenibacillaceae; genus Paenibacillus; species Paenibacillus sp. GXUN7292. The sequence continues at coordinate 15,524 of NZ_JBOZWO010000014.1, forward strand.
GACTTAGCCTCAGAAACCTGATTCGTGAATTTAGACAAGGCAATGCTTATGTAAATGTGCACACCATTCAACATCCTGACGGACAAATTCGCGGCCAAGTATTTCGCATTAGAGATTGTTAATTAAAACGCGCTTGCTTCTTATGAAGCAAGCGCGCAGCTTTTTCAAAGTTTGCCGGCAATAACAGACGGCAAGACAATTCGTGCCTTTACCTGGCATGCTCTCTTTCGTTAACATCACTGTAGAACTTGATTGCATATAACGCGCTTATGCCGACAAGGACATAAATGATGCGTGACAGAGCAGAATCTTGTCCCCCAAATAGCCCGGCCACTAAATCATACTGAAACAACCCGACCAACAGCCAATTAAGTCCTCCAATAATCAATATCGTAAGCGCAATTGTATTTAACGTCTTCATTTAAGTCAGCTCCTCTAAAATCATTTCTTAACTTTAAAATTCCCAAGCCTTTTCATTACTATACCTGCAACAAATTACGGAACAGGCAGGTAACATTTGGTTGCTATGCCTCTAATCACCTTGTAGTATATACAATTATAGGCATTATATTTTTTAATCAAGGAGAGGAAAAAATGACAACCCAACAACAAGCGGCCATGCAATCGATGATTGATTGGTTGGCAGATGAGCATGAGCTTGGCAAAAAGCCGAGCAAAATTGAAGCTGCAGGTGATTTTGAGCTGCATGGCATGCAATACTACATATTCAAATATAAAAAATCCTTATTAGGAAAGTGGCTTCTCGGCGTTTGTGGCGGCTATGAAAACCAAACCGATACAACACACTGCGGCCATGTGTTTAGCGATATGCAGCCTTACGATCCTTCCACTGCCAAGCAGGAAGCTGCAGCTATGGTTGAAATGATTCGCGAGTATTGGATGAATCAGGCAGCAGCAATTGAAGCATCAAAAGGAAATGTTCAAGCACAAGCGGAAGCCGAAGACGACTCATCCGGTATTTTTAATGGATTCGTTCTGCTGAACTCCGCTGAATGCGACCTTAACGCGGTAAAGGCGCATCTTTTGAACGACTGGAATATTGCTGTTACGCCTGAAGCAGCTGATGAGCATGAGGCAGAAATAAAAGAAGGAACGCTTGTGTTTGAAGCAGATGGCTTCACTTTGGCAGCAAGCTTTATTGATGCGCCAATCCCTGACGGCGAAGCTGAGCATTACGCACAAGGGAACTATTTGTGGCAGGAAGCCGCAGAGGTTACCAGCACACATGTAGCCCAAATAATATTAGCAGTATTTACACGATCCGGCTCGCCGGTTGAAAGCGGTAAGCTCTACACTAAGCTGGCTGCCAGCTGCTTGAAACTTCCTAACGCTATAGGAATCTATACATCCGGCACCGTCTTTCACCCGCAGATGTTTATAGATATGGCGGAAATCATGAAATCTGATCCATCCCTCCCATTATTGAACCTCATTCACTTTGGTTTAGTGGGAACGGAAGCAGGAATGAACGCGTACACGCACGGGCTTATGTCATTTGGCAAGGATGAGATTGAAATAATCGGCAGTCAAGCGTCTCCAGCTGATTTACGCGATTTTTTAATTGATATTTCCGACTATATTATTCAGCAGAACGTCACCTTGAGGGATGGAGAAACGATCGGTTTTTCAGCTGAGCAGAAGCTGCCGATTAGCCGGTCAGAAGGTGTCTATGTCGACGGCGCAAGTCTCAAAATTCAATTTTAAACAACAAGAAGCCTCAACCCGTTATTTTTAGGGGAGAGGCTTCTTCCTTTTATGCTTGTTATTTCTTTTCAGCCAGCCACTTCGATAATGTTGTTATTTCTTGTTCAGTCAATCTGCCTTTAAAAGCAGGCATACCGTTTTGGCCATTATGAATAATGTTTGAAATTTCACTCTCGGAATATTTCGAACCTACCTCTTGCAGACTCGGAAAGTTTCCGCTGCCTTTCAGGTCAGTTGCATGACAGGCCATGCAGTTCCCCTTATAAATAGCCATTGCTTCTGTATCCTGTCCCGCAGGAGGCGTCTGCTCTGCACCGGCTGTAGGTGTATAAACTGGACTCACCGTTGGCGATGGCCCATTACCACCCCCGCCGCCGCAAGCTGCGATAGAACATACCAACGCGATTAATGCTGTCACTAACCATACTTTTTTTAACATTTTAGTAACCTCCTTTGAATGATGAAACGGCTACACTAGCATGCCGCCCTTTTTTTTGTAGGCAACAATTCCTTCGGCTGCCCGGTACGCTAATGCGCCTACTGTGCCAGTCGGATTATAGCCGCTGTTATGAGGGAATGCGGATGCTCCGATTACGAAAAGATTTTCCATATCCCACACTTGCAAATAATTATTGACTACTGAAGTGCCTGGATCAGCTCCCATAATAACGCCTCCGGTATTATGTGTGGACTGATAGGTAGTAATTTCGTAAGGTCCAAGCCTTTCCTTAAGAGATTGGACGCGATCTGCACCCATCTCCGTTATAATTTCCGCACATCGGTCTGAAATATACCTCGCCAGCTCTCGATCCTGGTCTTCGAAATCAAACGTAATACGAATTAACGGATCTCCGAATGCATCCTTATACGTCGGGTCCAAGTCCAGATAATGGTGCTTGAATGGCATGGAAGCCCCTTGAGAGCCGACTGCCAATATGCTGTTTGCATATTTGAGGGAATTAGCTTTAAATTCCTTTCCCCACTTTGGAGTATCTTCCGGCACCGTATTATTCTGAATCGGCCTTTGACCGGTAAACGTATGCGCGATATTGCCCCCGTGAATAAAATTCACATTCGAGTGATCAAAATTATCGCCATTGTAATCATCCAGGCACATGCCTAGACTGCCAGCTCCCGCATACAAATTAAACTTTTGATCTTCAAAAAATCCTATCGCATTACCTTTCGTTACTTGATAAGCATAGTTTTTACCTACTACGCCGGTTCCGGAGGCTGAATCGTAAGGCTTGCCGATTTTTGACAGCAGCAATAGGCGTGTATTATTAAACACATATCCAGTAGATACGACGATGTCGGCTGGCTGCTCGATTTCCTCGCCTGTCGTCAAATCAGTATATAAAACACCCGTAGCTTTGCCGCCCGTATGTAATATTCTTCTTACATACGAGTGGGTGCGAATTTCAAATTTGCCAGTCTGCTTGGCAACTGGAATAACCGTAACGACTGGATCGGCCTTTGCTCCATATTCACAGCCAAATCTTTCGCAATAGCCGCAATATTGGCACGCTGCCCGGGCAATGCCGTCCGGATTCGTATAGGCTTGCGACAAGTTGGCAGAAGGCACTGAAAAAGGGTGAAGATTAAGCTTTTTCGCCGCATCTGAAAACAGCTTCATAGACGGCGTTTGCAGCATTGGCGGTGTCGGATAACCGCTTGCCCGTTTGCCACCAAGCGGATTTTCCTCACCGGATATTCCCGTCATCTTTTCGAAGGTATCGAAATAAGGCTCCAGCTCATCATAGGTGATGCCCCAGTCCTGAATTGTCATTTCCTTCGGAATTTTATTTTTGCCATAGCGTTCTTCTGTTTTACTGCGAATTTGAAAATCGTACGGCAAAAAACGATACGTTTGACCGTTCCAATGCACGCCTGCTCCGCCTAGTCCGTCGCCAATCAAGAATGAGCCGTATTGCCGCATAGGCAAAGCTCTTATTTTTTCATTGCCGCGAAACGTAATCGTTTCCTTGGACAAATCCTGCATCAGATCGTATCGAAGCGCAAAACGAAGCTCATCGTGAGCCATAAAATAATCCTCGGTCAGTCTTTCCTTTCCTTTTTCCAAACCTACGACAGACATGCCGTTCTTCGTAAGCTCAGCAGCTATAATACCTCCCGCCCAGCCAACTCCTATTATAACTACATCTACCTTGGGTAATTTCTTTGCCATGTTCTTGCCCCTCTCGAAAATTTAGCCGGCTGCTACATATGGTCCTTCAAGCTTCTTGGCGGCAGCACCGTATAATCTTTCTCAATAATGTCCGTGAATGCCATCTGATCACCGGGATAACCTCTCATAACCCAGCCCTGCATATTTTTATTGCCTCCGTATAAGGGATCGCTGTATACCCCTTCAAGCGTGCTGCTTCGCAGCAGCTTGAAAAATCCGCTTGCTGATATGGTGGTCAAATTGACTTCATCCTTCTCAAAAGCAGCCAGTACAGCGTCCTGCTCCTCAGGGGTAAGGCTTGTAAAGCCTTTATTGTATTTGTTATGGCTGTAATTTTGTATTTCGCGCAAGCCAATATAAAATATTTCTCTTCTTTTTAAATGTCCTTGATAGCCTTGTGTTTGTTCACCTACGAAAAAAGGGGGCTGCATATAGTCTCTAGCATTAAAGCCCCAATCTCCAGCGAGCTGATGGTCGATATAAAACGCTACACCCAAATCTTTAGCGCCTGGCCCCTGCTCATCAGCTGGAAAAATCCGATCTGTCGCCGCCTGTGTAATGGAAAACTGCTCTTGGTTGAAAAACATAAGCGCTTCATTATAGCTTTTTCCTTCATTTGTCTGCGTCTGCGGCGTTTGCGGAGCGGCCTGTTTAGCTGGTCTTGGCAGCAGCGACCCCAGCACCCCGCCTAATACAACGCCTCCAACCGCATAGCCAGAGTTAGTTAAAAACTTTCTGCGGGACATGGTTTGCTTTGATTTATCTTCAGTTTGATTTTGATTGCTCACATTCCAGCACCCTTTCCTTGCATCTTGTTGATAGGGGTATTATTCCACACAAATTTTCAAACATACATTAATCTCCATTCGGGCATATTACAGGTATCAACAAATGAAGGAGGCAAAAATGATGAACTACCGATGGAAAAACTGGCAGGTGCTTTTTTATACGGCAGTATTAGCGATTGCGCTAACTGCTTGCGCCAGAGCCAATCCGCCCCAGGATCAAACGCATATGCAAGGCTTGCCGAATGGGCATATGAACTCCTCCCAGCTGCACAATCCGGATGAAATCCCCAGCTATCATGGTCCAAAAACTCAAACGACCAATGAATATGGGAAAACAACGAGCGGGATGGGGACGACAGTTTACAGCTTAATTGGTTCCTCCAGCTTGCACGAAGGCGGCGTTACCGCTCATGTCCAATCCAGGCTTTCTAGCAAAGGAATTGAAAACATCAAAGTATTCGTGCTTGGCGATACGATATTTCTGGCTCGTTCAGAGTCTGGCACATCTTCAAGCCAATATGATGCCATGCAGCAAAAGGTGCTGAGTCAAACGGAAGGCCTATCAGGGAAGGGCGAGCCGGATCAAGGTATTGTAGGGGACACTAAGACACATGTAGATGATTTGGCGCAGGCCAATAAGCTGGTACAGACGATGTTTGATGGAAAAGTTAATATCGTATCCATTACGAATCCGAATGCGCCAAAATTAATAGAACAAATTACTTCGAAGCTGAGGGCCTCCGCTTCTGACCATTCAGTAGCTGAGGATATTTCCAAGCTGCTGCAAATGAAGCCCGAAAACAATAAATAATAAGGAGCTGATCATATGCCATTCGGCAATATTGGAGTTACCGGGCTAGTGTTAATCCTTCTCATTGCCCTAATCATATTTGGGCCATCTAAGCTTCCTGAGCTTGGCCGCGCTTTCGGCAGGACGCTTAGTGAGTTCAAAAACTCGACACGCGAGCTTGTAATTAGCGAGGACAAAGAAACAGGAGATAAATTGAAATGATTGATCAAGAACAGCATCTGACAGAGCATCTTGCTGAACTGCGCAAGCGGATTCTGGTCATATTGGGCACCTTTCTGGTCGCACTATGCGGCGCATTAGTCTATGTGGAGTCCATGTACGACCTGCTGACACGCGGAGTTCCAGGCAAGCTGCAGGTGCTTGGCCCTACCGATGTGATCTGGGTATATCTCATGATTGCAGGCGTATTTGCTATAGCGGTGACTATTCCCGTAGCAGGCTATCAATTATGGCGGTTTGTTGTTCCCGGACTAAGCCAAATAGAGCGCCGCGCCTCCCTTGCATATATTCCGGCGCTCGCAGTGCTGTTTCTGATCGGACTTGCTTTCGGCTACTTTATCATTTATCCGATGGTGCTTAGTTTTTTGGATTCATTATCGGATAACTTTGTTACAGCTTATACCGCTGAAAAGTATTTCCGCTTCATGATTCATATGACGGTGCCCTTCGGTATTTTATTTGAAATGCCGGTTGTCATTATGTTTTTGACATCACTGGGCATACTGAATCCGCATCGTCTGTCTAAAATGCGTAAAGTCGCCTACTTGCTGCTTACGATTGTAGCGGTTTCCATAACGCCGCCCGATATCGTATCAGATATATTGGTGGTCGTCCCGCTTCTGCTTTTGTACGAAATCAGCGTCGGCTTATCGCGTATTGTATATCGGAAGCGCGCAATCAGATTGGAAACGGCAGTGGAATGAATGGTGCCGTCAGAGGCCTCAAGCTTCTGACGGTTCTTTGTATTTGCACTCAACTATACTAGACAGCCGCCTTGCCATTTGTTACCCTCTAATGGACATGTTCAAGCTGGGCCAATTAATCAACCTACAGTCTCGGCAGCTTCGTGCGACCTAAATAAGATAAAAGGAATGAGAGAAATGGATACCCTAGCTTTAACGCATGCCATCGGGCCTTACGATGTAAGCAGCTGTATCATTAGCAAAAACGATACCATTGTATATCACTATGAAAATATTGAAGGCGCCTCCTCGAGGCTAGTGCCCGTCAATTCCTGTACGAAAAGTATACTTTCCGCACTTATATGTATCGCGATGGATAAAGGCATGCTTCCTGGCCCGGACACCCCGATTCAACATTTTTTTCCCCAGCTGCTGGATGACCAAGACACGCGCAAAGCGTTCATAACGATGGAGCAGCTTTTGACTTTAACTGCAGGATTCAGCTGGACAGAATTTGGCGGCGCCAATTCTTTCCCCACAATGACCCGCACCCCGGATTGGGTGCAGTATACACTTGCTCAACCGTTGTCTGATGCGCCTGGTTCTAAAATGGTGTATAATTCCGGCGTATCCCAGTTGCTGGCTGCCGTTTTGGTTCAGGCGGCGAATACTTCAATTGCACAATTTGCTGAGCGTCATTTATTTAGTCCGCTTAATATTCAACAATACGAATGGAAAAGTGATCCTCAAGGCATTCATACAGGAGGCTTCGGCTTGCAGCTATGCGCATACGATATGCTTAAATTTGGATTGCTGTTTTTACATAAAGGCAAGTGGAAAAAGGAGCGGTTGATTTCTGAGGCTAAGGTTGATCTCTCCACAAGGGCAGCTATTGCTGTAACCCCGCCTGAGCAGGGCTGCTATGGCTGGCATTGGTGGGTGGATTGCTTGCCTGCAAACGCACTTTCTTACTATTATGCGCGAGGGTTTGGCGGGCAATTTATTATTATTGTCCCTGCTGCAGAAGCAGTTGTCGTCCTGACACGCAAGCCGAGAAAGAAAGGCTTGTCGCCGCTTGAATATTTCCGCCAGCATATCGCTCCTTTACTGATTGCAAATCTTTAACATTATTAAACGCCCCGGCCAACTCCGGCCGGGGATTTTTTTTATACGCTAAAGTTATTCATTCAAATATGTCGTCACCCGGTTTTGAATAAGCTTACTGACCTCTTCCGCCGATTTTTGACCGCTCATATATGCATTAAATTCCTCTATTGCAATGGACTGCACTTTAAAGTCGAGACTTAGCTTTGCGCCGGTATGTTCCAGCAATTTTTTAACCTCTTCTGCTTTTTTCTTGGCTGCAGCAGGCTCAACCGCATCAAAGGCGTGCTCGAGTTGTCCACTCGCCAGCTTGGCCGCCGCATCGTCTAGGCGTTTCTCCGCTATCTTCTTATTTACAGGAAATCCGCTCAGCGCTGGCGATTGCTGAATTTGTTCGGAAAGCAGGAACTTCAAAAATGCCCATGCCTCCTGCTGCACTTTTGATTTACTGTTCAAGCCGAGATTAACCCAGGAACGGTATGGGATGCCGCTTGATTTTCCCTTGGACGTCGGACCTTTAAAAAATTGATACTTATCGGCAGACATCAATCGCATCGTTTCTTCCGGGCTGCTTAAGGTCATTTGTGAAAATATCGCCTTATCATAATCATACGTAAATTCAGCCTGCAGCACATTTTCATCATACATCGACTTGATCTGTCTCATCATTTCCCGGAAAAGATCGGAATCAAAGTTTACCTTCCCATTTGGCTGAACCAGTTCCGCATAATTGTCTTCCATATAACTAATTAGCAAATTGAGAGGAAATACGTTAATAAAAGCGTAATATTCTTGTCCGATCTGCTCTTTGGCTTTTTTAGAAATAGCCTTGAATTGCTCCCACGTCCAGGTGCCTTCATCTATTTCGATGCCTGCTTTCTCCAACAAATCTGCACGGCCTTGAATAACGTCGATATTTACTGCAATAGGCAGGGCATACAGACCGTCTCCGTCTTGAGCGGCCTTAAATACATTTTCATAATAATCGCTCCTCGCAAACGACGAATCCTTCTCCATCCAATCATATAAATTGACTAGCACTTTTTTCTCCACCAGCTTACTTAGCGGCAAATTTTCCATTAATATCAAATCTGAGCCTTTGCCTGCCATAATCTGCGTCGTGACGGTTTGCACATATTTCTCGATATCGGCCTGCGAAATAGCGGCTGACATCCCGCCTCCGCTTGCTTCAGGCATCGCCATATAAGACTTGATTTCAATATCAATATCGTCATGCTCCTGTTCGAATTGTTCCGCTGCCGCCTCTAAAAACGGATTGGAGCCCTGAACGGCAATAACGACTGTTTTTTTGTTGCCAGCTTGCGCTTGCGGCTTATCTGTCCCCCCGCTTTCACCTCCGACTGGGAGTGAGCCTCCATTATTTCCAGAGCATGCCGATGTAACCATTAGCATAATGAGCATAACGAGCAACCCTTTAATTTTCATTGTAATCATCCCTGCCTTCGTATATTTACATTAGTCTGACGCGATTATGTTCCTGCAGCGGTTCGCTGGATTCTGAGATGACATTGTCATTTGGTGCAAGCCCCCGTAAAATAATAACCTCGTCTCCGATTTCCTCCCCAGCCGCTACATATACTTTTTCAGCTAAATATTTATTGCCGAGTGAGCTTTTCACTTCTCGTACAACGAATACGTAACTGCCTTTTCCATCCTTCTTCAGCAGCTCCTTTCGCAAAACAAGTCCTTGCTCCCGGGCAGGAATCATTTGTGCTATTTCAGCCTGATTCCCTTCATGCATGCCCTCCGCAAAAAAATGAACCACTATCGTCTTGCGCAAAGCAGTTTCCGAAGCGTTCTCGCTGCCGGACTCCGCTGATTTGATTTCCTCTATCGTTCCCTCTGCTTGCAGTCTTTTCCCTTCCTTTGTCCTAATGCTGACTGGAAGCCGACTCCCCAGCTCCATAAGCTCCGCAGCTGCTCCGTCTAGCCCAAATGACATTTCAAAGCCCGCCTTCGGATTTACAAGCTTCATAACTGTTTGTCCTGCAGAAACAGAAGCACCTTCAGCCAGGTTAAGCTCTATTATGATCCCGTCGAAAGGGGCTGTGACACTTTGACTGCGCTCAAGCTGTTTGCGCATATTCCCGATTTTTAGCTCAGCCAGCTCCTTATCCAGCTGATCAAGCTGCAAATCGCGCTTCGCCTTACTGATCGCAATCTCATCACCATCATGCTGGGCAGCGACAAACTGTTCCTTAAGCAGCTCGCGAGTTAATCGCTGTTTCTCTATTTGAATTTCTGCTTCACGCAATTGCTGACGAAGCGGCTCCAGATTGGCATCATCGAACGAAATGAGTGGCTGTCCTTTCTTTACAGCCTCCTCCTCCTTGACATGAATAACCGCAACTTTTCCGCCATTCTCGCTGCTAATCTCTTTTTTCTCTATAGCCGTAATGATGCCGCTCCCTTTGACACTATGGCTAAGCGATTTTTTCTGCGGCATCTCTGTAGCTACTTTAGGCAGCATCGCCGTCTGAAAAGTATTGCTAAATAGCGTCAGTCCTGCCAGCAGAACGAAAAATAAAATGAGCAACATACTTACCGCGCGTTGTCTCTGCAGCTTCATACTTCCTCCTAATCTGCTATCCTTTAATGCCGGAGAGCTGAATCCCTTCAATGAAATACTTCTCTGCCGCCAAAAACAGCAGCAGCATTGGAATCATATAAATAACAGAGGCAGCAAAGGAGACGCTAAACGCTTCTTTTTGCAGCCGGGATAGAAATACAGACAGTGGCTGCAGTTCCGCATTTTGCAAAAAAATAAGCGGCTGCTCAACCATATTCCAATAATCAGCGAACAACAGTACAACAAGCGCTGCAACACCTGGCTTAACCATAGGCAGCACAATCGATGTGAAAATGCGTAAATACCCGGCTCCATCGATCTTCGACGCTTCGATATAGCCGCCCGGAATTTGCAGCATAAACTGCCGAAGCAGAAACACGCCGAAGGCGGCAAAAATGCCCGGCAATACGATGGAGCTAGGATGATCTAGCAGGCCCAGCTGATCTGCCATCATATAGTTCGGCACGAGCGTCACCTGAAAAGGCATGAGCATCGTAATCAAGTACAAAAAAAACAGCGGCTCCCTGCCGGGAAAGCGCAGCTTGCCAAATGCGAAAGCGGCCAGCGCCGCAACCGTTACCTGTCCAGCAATGATCGGCACGACCAGCAGGACTGAATTCCAGAACATATATAAAAATTGCGGCGTTGAAATCAGTACATTGTAATATTGACTGAAGGAAACCCAATCTGGAATCCACTTCAAATGAACAAAATCACTCACATCCGTGCTGCCGAGCATGCCATAATTGACCAATATTTCACGTTCTGTCATAAGCGAGTTCACGATCGTCAAAATGACCGGCATGAACATAATCGCAGCAATCAGTGCCAACAGGAGCGTGCGCATCAGAGGGACAATATTTTCATGTTTTTCTTGCATTCTGATTTACCTCCTACTCCATATAAGAACGAAACACACGCTCCATCCGGAACATAATCATAACGAGCAATAGTATGGCGACCGCCATAAGCGAAGCCGCAGCAGACAGCTTCTCAATATCAAGCGACAGGAACATATTGTTCATATAATGCTGCAGCATATAAATGCTGTCATGAGGGTAATCCCCCGCTACCAAATACGTCTCGCGAAATACCTTGAATGAATTTAAAATTGACATTAGCACAACAAGAAAGGTCGTAGGCGTTAAGTAAATTAGCGTAATGCTTAATTTACGCAGCCTGCTTGCCCCCTCCAGGCTGGCAATCTCGTAATATTGCTCTGGAATATTTTGCAGGCCGGCCAGAAACAGTACCACATTGTAGCCGATATTTTTCCATACATAAATTAGAATAATGACCAGCGGCGCCCAGTCCGACTTCATCCAATCTGTCCGGTCCAGTCCTATATGCTCCATCCAGGCGTTCAGAGCGCCATTCCAGTCAAAAAGGATTTGCCACACCAGCACAACGGATGCAACCGGCACAACAAGCGGAAGCACATATGCTGTACGCAGCCAATTGCGGAAAAACACCCGCTGATTAAGCAGCAGCGCCAAGCCAAGGGCTAAAGCAGTAATAATCGGAACGCTGGCTGCCATAAATTGAAACGTATTGCCCGCCGCTTTGCGAAAGGAAGAGCTCGCCAGCAGGTCTGCATAATTGCCTAATGTCCAGCCGCCCCCATCTCCGCTTCCACCGAATTCATTCAGGAAAGAGGTCATTACGCTCTAACCGAAAGGAATCACATAAAAAACTGCAAATCCGGCGAAGCTGGGGATCAAGAAGCAGAAAGCGACCATTATTTCCTTGCTTGCCGAACGGTTAAATTTCATGAACGCCAACCTCCTCTTGTTTGTCCGGCATACCGTATCATACCTGTCCAATATGACAGCCGAATGACGGAAACAAAAAAAGCGCCGATCATCGGCGCTTCCAGCTGTGCAATAACTGATCTATGTGTTTGACGCTTTTAATTGAATCCGAAAAATTGTTCCAGACGGTGCAGATTGCAGCAGCTCTACCTTTCCGTCATTCGCCTTGGCGAGCAATTGGCAAATAGGGAGTCCCAGCCCCATGCCCTGTTTCTTCTTGCGTCTGCTGTCACCGCGATAATAACGCTCAAATATAAAGGGTGCTTCCTCAGCTGGAATGCCCTTGCCATTATCGGATATATCAATCCGTATAATGCCTTCCTCTCTGCTTGCTTTTATCTTAATCTGTTTCGCTCCGGCGGCAGCGCTGTTGCTGATCAAATTAAACAAAATTTGCTTCAGATGAGTAGGATCGCCAATACAGGTAATATCAGAGCTTGGCAATTCTGCAATTAAATCCAGTGCTGCAAACTTTGTCATCGCTTGAAGCTGCGTGATGACCTCGCCAATAAGCAGTGACAGCTCCACCTTCTCTTTGGACGCATGTATTTGATCAGTCTCCATAGCCGAGAAGTCCAGCAGCTCATTTACCATTGTTTGCAGCCGTTTCGATTCATTCATACAAATTTGCATAAATTCCTCCGCCTCTGAGCCGGTCACGACCCCATCCTTCACCGCTTGTATCATACCGCGTATCGAAGTAACAGGTGTACGCAGCTCATGAGACACGCTTGCCAGCAAATCAGTACGCAGCCGCTCCAGCTGTTCAAGCCGGGCAGACATGTCATCAAACGAATGAACGAGCTGATAAATTTCTGCTTCCTTAATCTGCGCTGAATCTGGCAGCTCAGGCCTGTAATTGCCGCCAGAAATTTGACCTGCAGCATGTGCCAGCTGGCGCAGCGGTTTTGTCAGAGAACGGGAAAGTAAATAAACGACCATCCAGCCGCAAAGCGCGATTAGACCTATGGCTGCCAAAATCAATATATATGTTCGCTCGAAACTGTTATCCACACCCATGCTGACATAATATTTTCCGGCATACTGATTGTTGTAATACAGCGGCATTCCTACCCGAAACCATTTATTATGATCAGCAGAAATGACTTCCTTTGTTCTTTCTGCAGCCATCGCTTTAGGAAAATCTGTTTTCTGGCTTAACCCGTCTGGCAGCTTCTGCCCTTCCGTGCTGATCGAACCGCTGGCAAAATCAAATATTTGCACATAAACATCCTTTGGAATGGCAGGAGTAACTGGTATGGCCGTAATTGGCGCAACAGGTTCATCACTAATCTGACCTGTCTGATCGGCAGGCATTGTCTTGATATGCCTCTGTTCATCCTTTGCTTTTGAATAATAAGAGGCCAGCAGCTCCGCTCTTGCTTCCAGTACTGCAAATTGCTGATTCATGGCGCTCTCTCTAATCCAACTAATACCGAGCAAACCAAAACCAATTAGCAAAATCAGCAAAAGCAGCGTAAAACGCCAGGTCCAATACCGCAGCAGCGGAACTGTAGAGGAAATACTTTTAATTTGTTTGCGTTTAATAAACACGTAGGCTATACCCCGTTCCTTTGACCGTTACAATCTCCCCTTCGCTGACTGGCCACCCCTGCAAGCTTTTTCGTATGCGCTTGACGGCGGCGTCAACCGAACGGTCTCCGCCTGCAAAATCGATTCCCCATACCCGGTCAAGCAGCTGCTCGCGGCTGAAGCACTGATTAGGATGGCGGGCCAAAAAAGCCAGCAGCTGCCAGTCACGCGGAATAAGCGATACTGGCGTCTGCCCTCTTGCTGCAGCTTGAGATGAAAAGTCTATAATCAAACTGCCCAGCCGGATAATCTCTGCATCAGCCAAATATGGAGAACGCCGCAGCACAGCTTTTACACGCGCAACCACTTCCTCAGGATCGAATGGCTTAGCGATATAATCATCCGCACCGAGCTGCAAGCCTTCCAAACGATCAGGCACAGCTCCTCTTGCTGTAACAATGATGACAGGGCAGCTCCCTTCCTGCCGGATTTGCTGCAAAATTTCCATGCCCTGTGTCTCTTCCAGCATTAAATCAAGCAGCACTAAATCCGGTTTCCAGGATTGAAAAACAGCCAGAACATCCTGCTCTCCCGCATGGCACTTCACCATAAAACCATTCCGCTCCAAATAGACTTGAAGAAGTCTGGCAATGCTCTGTTCATCCTCCACCACAAATACTTTTTTCAAAGCAGCCTCACTCCGTCACTGATATAGGAATATAACCATTATATAAAATCAAACTATAGACGTTCTCTATTATTATAGAACAGCAATGTGACAGCGCTATGACGAGCATAGATTTTCATAAAAGACGTATTACGAAGTTAGTCTTAATCCGGAAACCCCAATGAGAATACAGCATAAGGACAGCATTTGCAGCCAAGTAAATTTTTCTTTAAACCATAAGATCCCTGCAATAGTAATACCTACACTGCCAATTCCCGTCCATACGGCATATGCGACACCAGCGGATAAAGTCTGCATCGCCTGTGATAAACAATAAAATGAAAATGCAAAACCAACAATGACAACGGCAATAGGCCATTTTTTTCTAGTACCATCCATTTTTTTCATGGCAATAACTGCGATAACCTCTTCAATTCCTGCCAATATCAAATATCCCCAAACCATCAGCTTTCACCTCTTGTTTCATTACTGTTTGCTTTCGTAAAAGTTTTCATGCCCACTACTCCGGCCACTAAAATAAATAGGAAAAAGATTTGCCTGGCTGAGAATGGCTCACCGAGCAGAATGCCTACCAAATAAGTGCCGACTGCGCCAATGCCGACAAATACGGTGTAGGCTGCTGCAACAGGAATTTGCCGATAGGAATAAATCAGCAAAGCAAAACTTACAGCAATTAATAATATTGTCACAATCCATTCCAGAGCCGTTTCTGCATGCTTCAGGCTGGATGCCCAAACGACTTCCAGAATACCGGCGATAAATACAGGTAACCACTTCATCTATAAACGCCCCTTTATAAAATGAATGAATGTCAGTCATTTTATTGTTTAAAAATAGGCGCTTCTTCAGCGCCAGACTTTAAAGACTTAACACTAAACGGTTTCTTACATTAACAAGCATACTAGCTGGTTCCCAGCGATCTTTTCACAAAATCAAACACTTCTGATTTGTATACCTCGAGCGTATCCTGCTGTTCATTTCCGATATAAAAACGCTCGGCAGCGTTTTCCACCAGGTTAATAACCATTCTGGCCGTCCATTTCACATGAATGCCTCCAAAAAGCTCCTTGCTTTCCATCCCTCTAGTTAAAATACTTTCAAACCAGTCATAATAAGGCTGATAGATCGCTTCCCACTTTTCAAGCGAATGGTCGATAGCCAATCCCGAATAACAAAGAATGATTACATCTTTATAGGAGTCTGTAATTCGGAACGTTTCATCTATAAAAATCTCAAGGATTCGCCAAATGTTTTTTTCTCCCTCGACCTTCTCTTTGATCACTCCTAAAGTCATCGTTAGAAGATTATCGGCAATTGCTGGAATCAAAGCGTTTTTGGATTGAAAATATAAGTAAAAAGTGCCTTGCGCAACTCCTGCTTTTTTCACTATCTCTGATATGGACGTCTTATCAAGCCCTTTCTCAGAAATGACTTCAATTGCAGCCTTTAAAATTTTATCGTATTTACCGTCGAGGCTTTTTGACATTACGGCAACCACCTCCGTTTATGAATGACTGTCATTCATTTTATCATGATGAAAATATTGCGTCAAGCTCAGCATACGTATACACTTACTCCCAAGGGTAGTTCGTTAGTAAAAAACTTGCAAACTTTTTACTTTCCTCTCGCCGGCTTCTTCTCATTTCCTTGCGTTGCCCTGCCGTTTCAAACAATATTTTTTCCTCTTCTGTTTCTGGCACGACCTGAGGCACCGGTATTGGATTATTATACTCATCCATGCCTACAAAAGTAAGAAATGAAGTAGCTGCAATCTTTCTTTCTCCCGTTCTCAAATCCTCCCGAACCACTTTCACAAAAACCTCCATAGACGTTCTCCCTGTCCATGAAACAAAAGACTCCAATGAAACAGAATCGGTCGGTCTGATAGGGTGCAAAAAATCCACAGAGTCCGCAGAAGCAGTAACTGCGGTAACACGGCATAATTTAGATGCAGAAATGGATGCAATATCGTCCATATAGGACATTAATTTTCCGCCAAACAAGGTGTTATGATTATTTACATCCGGCGGAAAAACTCTTGATATTTTAAAACAGCGGGTTTCCTTTACAAACTTTTTATCCAACGATATTCACACTCTTTCATATAGTGATGATTTCCTTCTGATATTGTCCCCACAATGCGGTCTTCTTACGCCTGAATAACCAAGAAAGCTGCCCTAAAGTAAATACTTACTCAATGGCAGCTTCCTTATTAAATTATAACAATCGATACTATTTACTTTCTAACAACGCCAATACTAGCTTGACCGCCTCTGCTCTTGTTGCTGTGTCAGATGGAGCAAATCGGTTATTGCCCTTTCCATTCACAATACCTGCCTGAGCAGCTGCTGCAATGTAAGGCTTCGCCCAAGCCGCTATTTGTTCGGAATCAGCAAATGTAAGCTCAGCTTCCTGCTTCGTTTCTAATCGAAGTGCTCTAACGGTCATAACTGCAAGTTCTGCACGTGTAATTTGATCAGCTGGCCGGAATGTTCCATCCGTATAGCCGTTAATAATCCCTTCCGAAGCAATCCGATCAATATGGTTTTTTGCCCATGCCGGAATAACGGAATCATCCTTAAACGTAAAATTGATTATTGCTGCATCCTTACTCTCATTATCAGTTTGTTGCAATTGCAAAGCTCTGCTTATCATTACAGCAAACTGCGCACGTGTTACAACTGCATCGGGTTTAAAGGATTGATCCTCAAATCCTTTAATGATATCGAGTTTAGCTGCTTGAGCAATCCATTCTCCCGCCCAATGCCCAGCAATATCAATAAATAAAGGTTGCTCTGTTCCCTCACCCGGATTAGGATCGGTGCCTCCCTCTTCGTTTGATTCGTCAGTTCCGCCACCTAGGTTAGGGCTCGTACCGCCCTCGCCTGGATTTGGGTTTAACCAAAGAAGGGTCCGAAGAACAAGTTAAACTAATGTCAAATTTCCGACGAATTGATTGCGAATTAAAGTACAATGTTTTAATTTTTTGTGTCTTCTTCAACATCCACTAGAAGTTGTATGTCGAATTAGATTATCATTCGAATATATCTACATATTGATTGTTGATTTTCCTGAATGGCACTTAATTACAAATGTTGAAGAGGTGTTTGGCATGTCGCAATCGTCAGCTGATTTTATTGAATTGGCACAAACCATTATTGACGTACAGGATCAGGATATTACCCGAGAGAACGCAAATATGAATGGAGAGAGCTTCTCAGGGAAGATGAGCAAGCTTGGCAGTGAGTTTTCCAAATGGTATGCCAAGCATTCCATTTTGCCTCAAGAGCTTGTAACAGCCATTGATCAAAATGAAGTCTATGTGCATGACCTGGATCAATACGTTCTCGGCACAACGAATTGCATCTTTATTCCTTTTGATAAGCTGCTGGCTAGAGGCTTTAATACCGGCAATGGCAGCGTCCGTCCACCGAATTCGATTACAACTGCAATGGCGCTGACAGCGATCATTTTTCAATCCCAGCAAAATGCCCAATATGGCGGTGTTTCCGCTAGCAAGCTTGATTGGGATTTGGCGCCTTATATCAATAAATCATTTCAAAAGCATTTCATTAAAGCTCAGCAATTGATTCAAGAGCAGGCTAAAGTATTGGCTGCACCTGATGGCAGTGAAATCCCGTTCGAGGAAGCTGCTGGATACGATACTTTTGAGCATCTCACTTTCTCAAATAAACAGCTCGCTGTCCGCTATCCCGAAACCTATCGTTTTGCAAGGCTGCAAACGATTGAGGAAACGAACCAAGCTGCAGAAGCGCTTATTCATAATTTGAACACGATGTCGTCGCGGGCAGGCGGTCAAATCCCTTTTACGAGCATTAACTACGGCACTTGCACATCAGAAGAAGGACAGCTGATTATCGATGCAATTTTGAATGCAACTATCAAAGGGCTTGGTCACGGCGAAACGCCTGTATTCCCTATACAAATTTTCAAATGCAAGCAAGGCGTGAATCAGCAGCCCGGCGAGCCAAACTATGAGCTGTTTCTAAAAAGCATTGAATGCTCCTCAAAGCGCCTTTATCCTAACTTTGCCAATATCGATGCTCCTTGTAATGCGGCTTATTATGTAGCTGGTGAGCCTGATACAGAATTCGGGACAATGGGCTGCCGGACAAGAGTAATTGGCGATCGTTACGGGCGCAACCGGCTGTCCGGCAAAGGGAATTTATCCTTTAACACCATTAATCTGGTGAAGCTGGGAATCGACTATGGCATTTGTCTGGAAGCACGGTCAGAAGCTGACGAGGAAGCTTTCTATCAAGCTCTTCAAAACAAGCTGGACATCGCCCTGCTTGGTCTGCTTCACCGCTACAAAATACAAGCTGGGCAAAAAGCCAAAGCTTCCGACTTCATGATGCGTGAAGATGTATGGGAAGGCGGATCTCAGCTGGCGCCTGATGAATCTGTTCATGATTTGCTCAAGCACGGCAGTTTATCGATAGGTTTTATTGGTATCGCAGAATGTATGAAGGCTTTGTATGGAAAGCATCACGCGGAGGATAAAGACGTTTATCGAAAATCCGTTGACCTTATTCGCTTTATGCGCCAGTACTGTGATAGGAAAAGCGAGGAGCATAACCTCAACATTACTTTATTTGCTACTCCAGCAGAAGGATTAAGCGGTAAATTTACGAAACAGGATCGCGCCAAGTATGGCACAATTAGCGGAGTAACTGATCGAGAGTACTATACCAACTCCTTTCACATACCGGTTTATTGCTCGATCCAGGCAGCAGCCAAAATAAAACTCGAAGCCCCTTTCCACGAGCTGTGCAATGCAGGAGCCATTTCCTATATCGAGCTTGATGGCAATGCACGGAACAATAAAGAGGCTTTTCTTAAAATTGTTCAATATGCCCTTTCCCAGGATATTAGCTATTTCAGCGTCAATCACCCGATCGACCGCTGCCCTGTTTGCGGTTATGAAGGCATAATCGGCAATACTTGCCCCGTTTGCTGCACGAGCGAGGAAGAGCAGCCCTTCCGGCGTCTGCGGCGCGTTACTGGATATTTGACCGGCGATTATTTAACCCGCTTCAACGCTGCGAAGGTAGCTGAGGTTAAAGATCGCGTCAAGCATCTATGAATATATGCGGCTTCTACCCTGAAAGCATTAACGAAGGACCAGGCCTGCGCGCTGTACTGTTCATTAGCGGGTGCAGGCATGGCTGCAAAGGCTGCTTTAGCAAACAGACGTGGTCGTTCGAGGCAGGGGAGCCATTCCATGAGGCAAAGCAAGCTGAATTGTTGAACGACATTGCAGCCAATCCGCTGCTGCGCGGGATTACATTATGCGGCGGCGATCCGTTCTTTTCGGCAGAGGAGCTTATTCCATTTGTCCAAACCATCAGGCAGCGGCTCCCCTACTTGGACATATGGAGTTATACCGGATTTACATTTGAAGCACTTATACGCAATAAACACGACAGTAAGTTTCAGCTCCTCCAGTTATGTGATGTTATTATCGATGGAAAATATAACGAGCAGCTTCGCGATCTTACGCTTCTATATCGCGGTTCTTCTAACCAGAGGATTATTAACGTCCCTCTAAGCTTAGAAACAGAGACCCTGCAACTAATAAACCACTTCGATCTATGAGGGTACATGGTTTTGTCGACCAGGGTCATTTCACTTTTTTGCAGCACATAAATCGAATAAGACTGGTAAACCTAAGCTCAACCTGCATACAAAGGAGGGGCTATATACAATGGTAGATGATACTCGCCATTATTTGGAAGATTTGCATGAGAATCAACGCAGAAATGAACGAAGCAAAAAGCGGCAAGGAAAGGCGCACGCCGGGCACAAGCTGCCCAATAAGCAACATGGCACAAATAAATAAGGCTATAATTCAATAAAAAAACTGCACCTCATCGTAAAATATCCATTTTACAATGAAGGTGCAGTTTCTTTATAGCTGGCGATATATTGGAGCCAGCCTGTCATAAAGCTGTTCATAAATTTTGTACTGCGAGTCATAATGGCCCGCAAGCTGTTGATTGGGAGCATATTCAGTCAGCTGCTGCTTCTGCATAATTTGATCGCATAGCTCGCGGTAGCCTTCTCCCCAGCCTGCATGCTGGAAGCCTAATAAAGCTGTGCCGATGGTAGGCAAATATTGCGACTGCGTCGGTACTATAATATTACACTGCAGCACATCAGCAATGATCTGGCACCATGCGGCGCTTTTTGCTCCTCCGCCAATAAGCGTAAGCTTGTTGATCGTTTGATTTGGTACGACGAAGTTCATAATTTGCCGCAAGGCAAAGGCTACGCCTTCCAGCACCGCTACAGCCATCTGTGTATTTGTGCTGGTCGTGCTTAAACCGATAAAAGAACCGCTTGCCTCCGGATCTTGAACCGGGCATCGCTCACCATTTAAGTAAGGTAAAAAGAGCAGCTTGGACGATCCGCCCCGTTCGGCGTTTTTGAGCTGCTGCTCAAATACCTCGTAAGGATCCCCATCAGCTTGCAACGAAGCAGCTGAACTGCTAAACTGCTCCATTGCCCAGCGATAAGCACTGCCGCCATTCGTTATAGGAGCAACAGATATATATTTACCCTGCTCTACATAGGAAAGATTGAATACTCCGCTTTTGACATCGGTAAATTGCTCGGATACTGTAGCCATCCAACCGCTGGTGCCCAGATAGACATATACATCGCCTTCCTGATATACACCTGCTCCAAGCGTTGCCGAACCGGCATCGCCTATACCGCATAGAACGGGAGTACCCTCGGCAAACCCCGTCTCAGCAGCTGCTTGCGCATGCACAGTTCCGACAATTTCGTCCGATGCACAAATCGCCGGCATTTTTGCCACATCTAATCCGAACTGCTCAAACCATGGCGCCGCCCATACACGATTGGCAATATCCATGCAGCCAGCCGTAGCTGCTGCAGTCGGATCTGTCACGAATCGGCCAGTCAGCTTGGCAATCACATAATCCTTCGAGCTGATAAGTATACTTTTTGTGGCTTCATATTGCGCTTTTTCATGCTCATGCATCCACAGTATTTTTGGAAAAGTCAACGTTCCGTCCATATGATTTCCAGTAATACGAGCAATCTCCGCTTCGCCAAGCTGTTTCAGAATTAATTCCGCTTGGCTCGTGCCGCGGCTGTCGGAATACAAGATAGCTGACCGTACCGGGACATAATCGCTTCCGATCGGGATCATATCCTGCATCTGGCCGCTAAAGCTTATACAGCGAATCGCTTCAGGCTCTACACCTGAGGAAAACCAGGAATTAGCCATTTGGACGACCGCATCATACCATGCTTCAGGCTGCTGCTCCATCCCTCCATCAGCGCTTACCAATGTTTCTAATGGCAAATTAAGCTCATGCCATAGCTTAGCCTGCTGGTCGACCAATACACCTTTGATATTTGTCGTTCCAATATCGAAGGCAGCAATGTAACTCATCGCCTCTCCCCCCTAATTAGGCACATGCATCGTTGCTTGCTTCATATCAGCAATTAAACGAAGGAATGAATCCTTTTCACCATGCTCAAGACGTGATACAAAGGCTGTTCCTACAACAGCGCCATCAAAGCCGCTGGCCATAACTCCGCTAACGGTGTCAGGCGTACGAAGGCCAAAGCCGGCAACAATCATGCCGTTAGGCAAAAACTGGCGCGTGCGTCCGCACAGCTCTGCCAAACTATCCTCTTTGGCTTCAGAGCTGCCTGTAGCTCCGGTGTAAGATTGCGCATATATAATGGAAGATCCGTCTGTAGCCTGGCGCATCATATCATCATCCATGCCGCCGTTAACAAAACGTATCACATCCACGCCATGGCCGGCAACCTCTTCCTCGATTTTTTGCTGCTCTGCCAATGTGCAATCAGGCAGCACCAAAGCATCGATCAATCCTTGCTCTGTTAATTGGATATATAGTCCGCTATCCACTACTTCTGTCTTATAGCCCATAACCCAAATCGGATTGTTAACCATACTTCTTATTTTACGGCATTGCTCTATAATAACGGCAATATCATCTGACCCGTTTTCAATTGCGCGTTGATGTCCACGCTGAATAATAGGTCCGTCCAGCTTAGGCTCTTGGCTTGGAATTCCCAGTTCAAGTATATCGATCCCTGCTTCAATTCCTTCTTTAATAAGCTGAAGCGAGGTTTCAGGAGAAGGATCTCCTGAAACCAAATAACCTATTAGCAATCCTTCTTGACGCTCGCGTGCAGTTTCCCATGTGTTTATATTTCTCTTGTTGTACATAATTCCTTGCTTCATTATTAAGCACTACCTTTTCCAAATTTTTGCACAAGCACCGCCACAATAACAATTAAACCTGTAATAACATTTTGCATGAAAGTAGGTACTGCAAGAATGGTCATGCCATTAGACAAAATTCCGATAATCGCTGCCCCAACGAAAGTTCCCCAAATGTTTGGCGTACCTTCCTTGAAGCAAGTCATACCTAGAAATACAGCAGCATAAGCATTCAAAAATAATCCGTCCGCACCAGTAGGATGTGCAGAACCTAGACGCGAAGCCATAAGAATACCAGCCAGCGTCGCTAGTACGCTGCAAAGCGCAAATGCTAAATTTTTATTAAAAGCAACCTTTACCCCTGCTACGCGGGATGCTGACTCGTTGCCGCCAATTGCATACAACTTACGTCCAAATGCAGTATGAGACATGATGTACCAGAAAAGCACTGTAATAACGATCATAATAATGGACAGCAATGGGATCGCGCCCCATTTGGTCTGACCTAAATAAAGGAAAGATTTTGGAATATTCTGAAAAATAGTCGCCCCGTTAGTCACTCGGAAGCTGATCCCGCCAATAACTGTCCCCATTCCTAATGTCGTTATAAATGACAGCACTCGGAATTTGGTAACAATCCAGCCGTTAATATAACCAATAACGAAGGCACACAGGATTGGAATTAGAACGACGACGACAATAGGATATCCCGCTACCGCTAATTTTGCTGCGAATACGCCGCCTAAACTAGCAATAGCCCCTACTGAAAGGTCAAATTCTCCAACTGCCATTACTAGAGTTGCGCCAAGCGCCATAAGAACTAAAAATACAATTTGTCTAGAAATGTTTATCGCATTATCTAATGTGGCAAACGCATTGGGGCTTAAAATACTAAATACCAATATAATCAGCAAACCGGCTAGTACAGTTCCGTAGGAACGGAATAGATGCATATACGGCTGCTTTTTCTGTGTGATTTCCATCTATATCATTCCTTTCCTTGGCCAAAGCAGTAGGCAAGCACCTTTTCAGGCGTCGCTTCTTTATAAGTCAAATGAGCGACGATTTTACCCTGATGAAGCACATAAATACGGTCGGCCACATCTAATATTTCTTGCAAATCAGAAGAAACAAACAACACAGCTGCGCCTTTATTTGCTTCTACTCGCAATAAGCGATGAATTTCATCGCGAGTCATAATATCTACTGCTTGGGTCGGCTCATCACACAAAAACAATACTGGATTTTGCATAAGAGCCTTGGCGAACACGACCTTTTGCTGATTGCCGCCGCTAAGCTCTCCAACTTTCTGCTCTGTGCCGGTAGACTTTAACTGCAGATTGTCTCCCCAATTTTTCACCGTTTTCTTCTCATCCTTAAGGCGTACCCGCCATGCATTGGCAAATCGCTTTAACAATGGAAGCGTCATATTCTCACGTATGCTCATATCAAGAATGATTCCGTCGCGTTTGCGCTCCTCCGGAATAAGCACTACACCTGCATCGAGCGATTCTCTTGGCGTACGCAAATGCTTCACTTCGCCCATCAGCTTCACTTCGCCGCCGCTTTTTTCACGCAGGCCATATATGGTTTCTAAAAGCTCTGTCCGCCCTGCACCGGCAAGGCCGAACATGCCGACAATTTCACCTTCATGAACACGGAAGCTAATGTCCTTCACTCGTTGATCCTTGCTGGATAATTGATTAACCTCCAGCACAACCTTTTCACGCTGAGCTTCGCTTTCCTCGCGGACCTTTGATTTGTACTCTTTGTTGTTCATTAAAGATATAAGCTGATCTTTGTCCGTTTCTTTGGTATTGACTGTTGCCACATATGCACCGTTGCGGAATACAGAAATTCGATCTGATAATCTAAATATTTCATCCATACGATGGGAAACATACAGTATGGCTGTTCCACGTTCAGTTAACCGATTAATAAGTGCAAACAGCTGCTCCGATTCTTGGTTCGTTAATGCCGCTGTCGGCTCATCAAGAATCAAGAGATGGCATTCCATCATCATTGCTCTTAAAATTTCCAGCATCGTTTTTTCCGGCGGCGTCATGCGAGCAGCTATTTTGTTCATATCCAGCTTTACACCGTATTGATCCATCAGCTTTTGCGCTCTTTGCTTCATAGACTGCCAATCCACGCCTACCCCCATCGCTTTCGGATAAGGAAGGCCTAAATACAAATTTTCATAACCGGTAAACGATGGCACCAGGTGGCGATCCTGGTGCACAACATTAATTCCAATTTCTCGAGCGTCAATAGGAGCTGTAATAGTAACCGGCTTGCCCTTCCACATGATCGTACCGCCATCTGGAGAATAAACACCTGTTATTATTTTAATAAAGGTTGATTTGCCTGCGCCGTTCTCGCCGACTAGCGCATGTACTTCTCCAGGTGCAATTTCGAATTGTACGTTGGATAGCGCATAGTGTTTACCAAATATCTTGTTAAGTCCTTCGACGTTCAATAATGACATTTCATACACCTTCCTCTTATTTCTTGATCAAAGATGCCGGTGCATACATCTCAGTAGCCTCAACCTGTTCGCCGTTGAATACACGCTCAATTTGTTTTACAACGATTTCAGTCATACCAATAAAGTTTTGCTCAACAGTTGCTTTAAGTGGAGAGTTGCGGTCAATCATTTCAATGGCTTGGCTGTTTCCGTCAATGCCAGTAACGATAATGTCTGAGCGGCCTGCTTCTTCAATCGCTTGTGCTGCACCGATAGCTGCTTCATCCCAGCCAGCCCATACCGCTGTAACAGCGCCTGGCGCACTATTGGATAGAAGAATATTTTCCATTTGCTTACGAGCGTTTTCGATTGGACCAGGAACATCAACCTGCTGCTCAGTTACAAGCTTAATGTCTTTGTTTTCAGCTAGAATTTGATCAAGCTTTTCTGTACGGGCAAGCACGCCTGGATGCGGACGGTGAGTCAATACAACCAGATTTCCTTTATTGCCCATTTCGCCTAGCAAGTAATCCGTAATTAATTGAGACATTTGCGCATTGTCGCTTGTCGCGTTCATTGCCATACCGTCAACATAACCGGAGTCTACGCCGAATACAGGAATGTTTTTGCTTTTAGCATCTTGAATTTGGCTTGTCAATTGGCTTGGGTCGCTGCTGACAATAACGATCGCATCTACTTTAGATGTAATCGCATCCTCCAGACGGCTTGCCATTTGAGAAATATCGCCTGCTGTATCAATTACGTTCGTTTTCCAAGATTTGTCGGATGCTAGCTTTTTAAGAGACTCTACCATTTGATTTGTTGTTACTGAAGATAAATAAGGTGTAATAATTGAAACGGTTTTAGTGCCGTTTTCAGACTTCGATCCGCAAGCGCTTAAAAGGCCTACTACTAATGCTACAATCATGAGTAATGTTGCATATTTTTTCATTTCCAATGTCTCCTTAAATCGTTTTCTAATTTCTTGTTCTTTGTAACTGTCAGGAAGAAACAGGATTTAAGCGATTCCATTCCAGGACAAGCTTAGCCGTCACCAAATCAGTAATAAGCACATTCATACATTTTCCCCGCAAAGCAGCGGCAATGGCTTCTACCTTATGCTTGCCCCCTGCAATTGCAATAACGTTAGCAATTTTTTTAATGTCTCCAATGCTTAACCCGATAATTCTGGACTCCAGCTCGTTCTCAAGATGCTCGCCATCTGCCTTTAAGAAAGAAGCTCCTATTTGTGATACAGCTCCTTGCTTATGAATCGCTTCCACCTCGCTCGACTGCAAATACCCCGATTGAACTATTGCAGATTCTTTCGTAACCTGACCAATACCGACAATGGCCACATCAGCTGTTCGTGCTTTCTCTAATACATTGGCTATATCGCGTTCAGCAAGAAAATGCTCTCTAGCCTCTGACGAAACAACGATTGCGGGCGCATTGAGCAGCGAGTAACTCCCCTTCATATTCTCCGCCATAATCCGTGTGTTCGTATTTGCGTGCATACTCGATCCATCTGATCCAAAACCGCCAATCATCGGTACAAAGGAAGTTCCCTTCGTGTTGTTGTAACGCAGCCTCGCTCCCGCAGAAGCGATGCTTCGACCAGCCATAATAGCGACCGTATCGTTATCGCGTATAACACTTTCCAGCAGGGTTGCAGCTGCTCGAGCAAGAAGTACGTCTTCCTTGCCTTGGTCATCCCCAGTTGATTGCACCACGATGACATCTTGAATGCCGAATGTTTCTGATATAGCGCGCTCATACTGCTGTTCCTCTGAGAAAGGATTGTGAATATCGATTTGAACGATCCCTTCTGTCTTTGCTTCCGCTAATAAACGACTTACTTGTGGTCTGGAAACACCAAGCCGATTGGAAATTTCTTGCTGGTTCATACCATCTAAATAATAAAGCGTACTAATCTTAACCAGCAGCCTTATCCGTTCTTCTTGTTGTCCCATGCAACCTCCCCCCTCGTCCTTGAACATTTGTTCAGAGGTTAAGAATATGTTCAAGTTGAATATACACCATTTTAAAACCGTTTACAATATCTATTTTTTCCATTCCTTTTCCCTTTCATTGGAAGTCTCCCCATTGATACTCCTATAAGACGAAACAAAGACGAAACAAAAAAGTATCTGTTGAGGTTAACGTGCCGAATTTGCTGGACACACGTTCCGCTATCCGCCTTAAAAACATCACTTTTTGAGTTTGGCGGACAGTCGTTCCGCTATCCGGCTCATACAAGTGTATTTTCACCACATTTTCGCTCAATAACGGAACGTGTGTCACTTTCACCCTTCAAAACAGGAATTTTTCGCTGAATAGCGGAACGTCTGACCACTTTACTGACCACTTATTGCTCAATGCTAATGCATCTAATCAAAAAAAAGCCATCCCTCGAAAGAATGGCTTGGCCGATATTAAAATGCGTAATTTTCTATCAATCAGATTCACAAGCGAAGCCGCTTAATAAACGCGGGATCATCTTATCCGCATACCTTAATCCGAGCAGCTTTTGACTGGCATTATCAAAATGTGTTCCATCTCCTATAGAAAAAGTGTCGTTGCTGGATACCCACTCGGATTGTTCTATATGCTGACCAACGATTGTAAGCAGCGTGTTAAAGGAATCGCTCTTCCCAGGCAAAATCTGTCCCACTATAAGAGGCACATCCGGCACGCCAAGATCTTCCCTCAGATTCGCAATAAGCATATGAAGACTGCTCATATACGTACTGACATGACCTACATCCGATTCTCCCTGATGCCATAAAATTCCTTTTAACGTACCTGACTCCATAGCCGAAAGCGTTCTTCTTACTGCTTCTTCATAAAGATCGGTACCGCTACCTTTTTGCCATTCAGCCATAGTCGTGCCGCCTCTTGCATTGGAAATAATACCCACACTGATGTCGGGAAATCGTTCCGTTATGGCTTGTGCAAAAGAGCTGCCTAGACTATATCCATTCGTTTTCGTCATAACTTCTACTGAAGAATATCTGTTTAATCCTTGAAGGGTATTGATACCCGGATTATTGGCTATAAGTCCCGCCCCGGCAGATTCCCATTGATTGAGCCCGTTAAATAAATAGGTTCTATCCATAGCTGCGATATCCTGGGATTCGAAAGGCGCTCTTGAAGCCATGTTGGATTGTCCTATAAGCAGGTACAAATGAAAATCCCTTTTCGGGTAATTAATTTTCACTTCTGGTCCGCCGTAATGATCAGTACAAACAATCATGCTTGAAAAGCTAGAAATATTATAGACTTCAAGTTCATATATGCCGAATCCACAGGACGCGTCAGGAGCGGAAAGTTTAATATATCTGGCCGCAAGATTGTCGACGGTAATCGTTGTTTCTCTATTAGTCTCACTAGAGGCCGGAAGAATTTCGTTATGCACCACATTCCAACTGGCATTGTCATCTGAAATGCTTACTAGTAATTGATTAGCCTTCTGTTTATATTCAGTAAGGACAATCTTATTAAATAGCTGCAGAGAGCCTAAATCCAAAGTTACATCTGCAGCTAATACCGAAGGCGCTCCGGGAGAATAGGATCTCCACATTGTGGTTGGGTCGCCGTCTGTTATATAGGCTGCATCTGTTGTTGCAAGCGTCCCGCCCTGGTTGATAACCGTCGTTTTTCCCAATGCCAGATTTTCGGCATGATCCACATTCTCATTCATCTCTGCAACTCCCAATAAATTAATTCATGTCTAAAATTCCTCTTCATCCTCCTCCAAAGTATAGGTTTGCAGAACTAAACGTGGTTGTTCGCTTGTCTTTTCCTTGCTGTAAATTGTAATATATCGTGCCTCCCCTTCCTGAAGCACAACAAAGCTAAAGGTCTGCCCAGCTCCTGTTTGGCCTGCAATTCCAGTGCTTACGTTGGCTTCCTGCCACTTCCAACCAGGATCGATATAGAATGAATCCATGTAGCTGCCCGCTGCAGGCTTGTTACTCCACGTAATCTCATCCTCAGTCCAGTCATTGCTTGTCTGATACACTTTATTTTCCTTCACGCCGCCCTTGCCATCCGAGTTTGTAGCCCACAGCTTAAACGTTGCGGAGTAAATCTCGTCTTGGACTCCGCTTAGATCAAACTTAAAGTAAGCTTGCCGAATGCTAGACTTGTTACTAGTTACCGGGAGTCCTCCTGTACTTCCATAATTTTGGTCAGGTAAATTGGAAGCGACATAACTATCCGCGACTGGTAATACTTCTATTGTTTTTAACCCATCTGCCGTTGCTACAATTACTATATCCGTTGTTTTGGTAATATCGTAAAGTGTGGCTGTGACTGTAATCGTACTTTTCCCAGCCTTCACAGCTGAAATTTTCCCTTGAGTATCAATTGTCACTACGCTTGGTTTACTGCTGTTATAAATGATATCAGCTTCAGCCAGATCCGTAATGGAAAGATCCTCCATCACGCCTTCAACGGTCAGCGATGTACCCGTCCCCACTTTAAGCACGGTTGCTCCGGGAACCGTGGCATGAATTTTCGATAATCTCCTATCAGCTCCTTCAGCAGGGGGAGTATCGTATGTTTGCAGTACTAGTCTTGGTTGTTCACTTGGCTTCTCTCTGCTAAAAATATTAATAAAGCGAGTTTCCCCTTCTTGAAGCACTACAAAGCTTGGCCTGCGATCTAATTCCATTTGATCGACAATAGCGGAGGTTACATCTGCTTCCTGCCATTTCCAGCCCGGATCAACATGTATCGAGCCAGCATAATAGCTTGCAGCAGGCTTGTTGTTCCAAGTAATAGTGTTTTCTTCCCAGCTATTATCTGTTATATACACCTTGTTTTCTTTCATTCCGCCTTTGCCATCCGTGTTTGTGGCCCATAATTTCAGCTTCGCAGAGTAAATCTCGCCTTCGATCTGACTGAGGTCAAATTTGAAGTAAGCTTCACGGGCTTGAGAACGACTATTTGTGACTGGAACTCCTGTAGCGCTTCCATAATTCGTATCTGGTGTCTTTTCGTGCACATAGCTGTCAGCCTCTGCCAAAATCTCTATCGTGCGCAGGCCATTAACTGTTGCCGCAACCGATACAACTGTTGTTATCATTCTACCATTAAGCGTAACCGAAATCGTTATTGTACTTCTGCCTGCTTTTATCGCGGCAATATTTCCTTGGTTGTCAACCGATATTATATTGGGATGGCTGCTTACATATGTGATGTCACCTTCCGTCAGATCCGCTAGTGTGTCATCCTCCATCCTTCCCTCAATCATCAGCCTAGTGCTTGTTCCAACCTTTATTACACTAGGACCCTCTATCGATGCCTCAACCCGATCAAGCTGTGCACCTGTAAACAGATAGGATGTGATGACTAAATAGGGCCGATTATCTGGATTATCTGTTTCTTTACTATAAATACTAGAAATCAACCCTGGTTCGCTTTGCTTTATAGCAAAGCCTGCCTTATGGTTTTCATCAAAATGTGAGCGGATGTATTCCGTCATATCCAAGCTTACCCAATCTGCCGTTTCGTTAGCTGTAAATGCTCCCAGCTCATTCCCGGTCAGTGGCTTACTGTTCCAGGTAACACCTGCAGATCCTGTTTCTATCCAATCATTTTGAATTACTTCATGAACGACGTTTGATTGACCTTCACTTGGTGACCCCGTTGAAATGGCAAGCAGGTTTAATGTCGCTGCATCTATTTCTTCATTTAGAGATGGAAGGCCGAATCTCAACAATGATTCACGAGCAGCGTCAACTTCAAGCCACGCTTCTGAGCCAAAATTTGAATCAGGCTGAGTACTGTCAACATAAGCATCTGCTTCAGGATACAGCTTCTTCACAGGATTCATAAGCTCAGAGTCGTAAGAAAGCTTAATCGTATGCGAACGCCCCATAGAGCCGGCCGTATTAACAGCAAATTTTATAGGTGCTGTCTCTAGGATCGTAATCGTCGGATCCTGGCTTATTACATTCGTCGCCGCCTTGCTGAGCTCAATAATTACTTTATCCTGAGCATGCGTAGGATCTGACACAGACACACTGAGCTGCCCTGCTTCTTCTTGGACAATAACAGAAGAGGCTTGATAGCTTTTAATATATTCCACGCGGCCCGGATCCCAGAAGTTAACGCCCAATATCCCCAGATCACTCTCGCGCACCGCTTGAACTTCTTCTGTATTTTTGACAATTTGAATGTCCGGGTTTTCACTATATTCCCCTGTCTGTGCAGCAGTCTTGTTCGGCAATAATACATAGGCGTACTCCGCGTTATTCGGATTAACACCGTGATCAAACCATAAATTAAGGAAATGATTGGAGATTAAATCTGAAGAACCTTTGGACTGATTTATATCCGACCATGCCCCAGTCCGCAGTTCTCTCAAGCCCTCAACCTTTGCGCTGCCAGGAAAGAAGTAACCGATATCCGATTCCGCTGTCTCTCCGGATAAATGCGCCCATAACGTATCATTCATCGTTTCCTGTGAACCTGTATTAACCATCTTAACTGCGCCGTCTACCGTCAATATATTACTCCCGGTTCGGCTTAATTTCCTATTTTCAATAATAGTTTCGATTGTTCTGTTTTCATTACTGGAAATCCCCGCACCTAATGCAACAATTTCATCATCGAACATGAACCATGATTTTTTCGCCTTCAAATCGCTTCCCTCTGCATCAAGCTCCATACCCGAAATTCCATATACGTCATCCAGTACAGTTCCGCCTGCCCATTGGTTTTTTGAAGTATAATTGGAAGCATTACCAGCAATTCTTTCGCGGGTATCCACAGTCGTGCCAGGAAGACGATAAGGATTGACCGTGGCCCAGAAGCCGTCGCTATACTGTGACAAATCTCCGTTGTATAAATAGGTCATGCCATCCGATGTGTACCAGCTCTTCAAATTTTCATTATTAAGTGCCTCATACTTATAGGTTCGGTTAGAGGATAAACTTAAGCCAACAGCAAATTCCTCACGGTGATGAACGACCCTATCCATAGATGAGAAAGCCTTGTTCAAAACATACTCATCCCGGGCCTGGACGTCACTATTTTGGAGCAAAGCTTTGGCTTGTCCTATAACGTTTAAACTAGCATGGCTAATATAATTACGATAGTGATCGTTTACTATCCAATTCTTCACCATACGTTCAAACCTTAGCTTATTTACCGCATCAGCGGACCTCGAAAGCATTAGAATTGCGGAAATCGTCTGATGACCAACAACATGATTTTCAGCGTACTCACGTGAAATTTCTCTTCCTCGAACCATGTCCATTAATGCTCCGTTGTAGATGAGCGGCTCGAACGAATCCGTTACCCAACTATACACATTCTGTATATTCGGATCTGTAACCTCCCATGCTGAGTCCTTCAATAAATAAATAATGTTGGCAATAGTGCCTAGCAGCGCCTTTCCATACCCTCCATTATACGGATGCTTGTTATGCTGGATGAATGAGCCATCCTCATAAAATCCGTCTCCGTCATTCACATAAAGTAATACATCGCTAATTCCATCACGCGCTTTAAGGAGAAGCGCTGCATTTTGATTCAATACGCCGCTTAATCCAAGAACGGACACACGCCATAATCGGTTTGCTCCCGTATCATTGTATTTAATGCCAGGAGAATATTTTAGAACAGGGCGGCTGAATCTCTCGACCTGCTCCTCAGTCAGATCATCAAACATGATCGTCATTATATTGTTCAGTTCCAGCGGGATACCCAGTTCCCAGTCCCACCAGTTATCATAGGAGGCAGATAGCTCGTTATAGCGATTGGCATACATCCATTCCAATGCGCCAATAATATCTTCTCGCAGTGATGCATTCTTATAAAAGGTTGAACCTATCGTCCCATAAACTCTTGCCATCGCCATAATTCGGTTATAACTGCTTGTAATTTGAGGTGAAGAAATCGTACTCGCCAGATCTTCCCAAAGCGTTGTACGTTCCGCATTTTTATTCATCGTATCCCAATGTCCAATAGCTTCATCATTCGTTATGACGGATATTTGAGCTTCAATGATCACCCTAACATCCGGATCATTTGGATCATTCCATGCCCCGCCGGTCAATACTTCATGCCATTTCGACCTCATTTGGTCAAAATCGCTAGTAGATTCTGCTTGCACTGCTTCTATTTCACTTTTTACTGGAAGGTATCCGAAAAACATTGACAATATAATGATTAAAGCGCTTACAGTTTTAGTAGTTCTACTCATTATTTTTGTCCTCCTTCAGCTACATTAGCTAGATTGACCGTAGATTACATCCTGTAACCACTAGAAAGAGACTGTCGATTCATTGTGGATAGTTGCAACAAGCAATAGAAAAAGGAAAAAATCAGCCTACAAAGGCGGACGCTGCCGCTTCTCCATTCCCATTCTTGCTCTCCGTTTCCCCTTTCTCATTGCTTATCAATAGTTGCCCACAATGAATCGACAGTCTCAGAAAGGGGATTAAAGTCTGTCTTCTAATCCCCTGCCCATCAAGCCGGATTCACTTTATTCGTGGATGATCACTTCACATTGTTATAGCGATCGAATGCAGTTTGATAAATGCCTACGTATTCATCCATCCCCATAGCGTTAAGCTGCTTCAGGTAGCCATCCCACTCCTCGTCGATTCCGCCCTTAACAATCCATTTGGCATACATGCTATTGGCATACGTATTGAGATCGGTGCCAACTGTCGCCAGTTTCTGAGATTCCTCTTGGCTAACAAAAAATTTCGGGAATCGATTTACCGTATATCCTTCATATAGTTTGTCATAACCCTTTTTTTCCACCATGTGAGATGGAATATCCAGAAAACGATTTGCATTACTTCTAGTCATGAAGCTAAATCCTGATGAGCTTGAAGGAGCAGTTAAACTCTCACTTGGGTTGTTCCAATCCAGGTTTCGAAGGATTTTGATTTTGTTGTCTGTTGTCTTCTCGATCGTATCTCCAAATCGATAGGAGAATGCCATTCTTAAACTGTTATCATCTGAAAGCAGATTATCTACCCATCTCATGAGAAGCTCTGGTTTTTCAGCTTTTTTAGTAATGGCGAAAGATCCATGCGTCGTTAGACCCGTTAGATTTTTCATCCACATTTGATGTCCATCCGGACCCTTTAGTGGACCTATTGCAATATAATCACCAACTTCTTCCTCTGTATTTGCCCAAGCCGTACTGCGCCAGCCTTGAAATGCACCTACAATTCGGGGAACTGTTTTGATTTTGGAGCCCATAACACTTCCATCCTGTGTAAATGACTCGTTATCAATCAGCCCCTGGGAATACAATCTATGGAAATATTTAATTG
This sequence comes from Paenibacillus sp. GXUN7292, assembly GCF_050864975.1. Classification (NCBI taxonomy): domain Bacteria; kingdom Bacillati; phylum Bacillota; class Bacilli; order Caryophanales; family Paenibacillaceae; genus Paenibacillus; species Paenibacillus sp. GXUN7292. The sequence goes on from NZ_JBOZWO010000014.1 coordinate 49,687, forward strand.
CGTTTTTATATTCTTCAGTTGCTGCCGTATAGAATACTTCGTTGTCTTTATTATAGATATGAGCACCGAATTGATTGGAGCCTGTTGGATAATAATCAATAACACCGAAAGCACCGAAAAGCTGTGAGAAAAAATTATTGCCCGGACCTGTAGTAAGTGGGATAACGGCCGATCCTTCAACAGTCTTTTTCTGCTCTTTGAATGCGAGCAGCATTTGTTCGAACTCATCCGTAGTTACCGGAACTTCCAGGCCCACATCCTCCAACCATTGTTTATTTACAAATAGCGGATAACCTACTTCTGGAACAACGCCATCATCGAAGGTTGGGATACTATAAATATGTCCGTCTGGAGCTGTTAATTGTTGCTTTAGCTCAGGGTATTCCACAAACACTTTATTCAAATTTGGTGCATATTCTTCAATTAACTTTTCAAGCGGGATTAACTGGCCTTGTGCTCCATAATTCAACAAATCAATTTCACTTAAAATGGCATGTCCAATAAAGGCATCCGGCAGCTCATCGCTGGCGAACAGCAGCCCTTTCTTCTCGTTCCATTGACTTTGAGCAACATCTTGAAACTTAACGCGGACATTAGTCTCCGCTTCTATATCTTTCCAATAAAGAATTTCTGAGCTTGCGGGCTTCCCATCGAGAACTACTGTAACTATATTCACTTCTTGCAGTTCCTTTGATAGAGGCAGTCCTTCCCTAGGTACCGCATCTTCTTTTGTCTCTTTGTTGTCTGTAGTTTCGCTCGGTGATGAAGATGGCCTATCCCCATTTTTCTTTCCCCCATTGTTGCTCGAGCATGCAGATAATAAAGTGACGCCAAGCAGCATGATCGCCAGCAAAAACACCAGCTTCTGACTTATTTTCATTGCTAACCCTCCTGGATTTTTATCAATCTATGCTAAGGAACGCTGCAGACATTCCAGATAGCCAACTTGACGATTTCATAGGACACCTTTCATGCTTTAACTGCACCGATCATAACACCCTTGACAAAATATTTTTGCAGAAAAGGATATACGATCAGCATAGGCAAGCTTGTCATAATAATAAGAGCATACTTAAGCTGTTCCATTTCCCTCTGACGGCGAACAGCGTCTTCAGCTCCTGCCACAAGATCGGATTGTACAGCGCTTTCAATCAATATGCCTCGTAAGACCAATTGCAGTGAAAACAAATTTTTGTCGTTCAAATAAATAAGAGCTGTGAAAAACTCATTCCAATGATCAACCCCGTAATACAACACCAATACAGCGATGATAGAACTGGAAAGAGGAAGAATAATCCGAAAAAAGTAGGTGAAATGATTGCAGCCGTCTATTTGAGCAGCCTCGTAAAGTTCCTCAGGAATGGACACCTGAATAAAGGTCCGGGCGATAATCACATTGAATATACTTACTGCTCCCATAATAATCATGATCAATGGTGTGTTATACAGTCCAAGATCCTTCACAAGCAAATACGTCGGTACTAGACCGCCGCCAAAAAACATAGGGATCAAAATAAATACAATCAACGCTTTTTTTCCAACGAAGCTCCTGCGCGACAATGTATAAGCAATGCCCATTGTCAATGCTACATTCAATGAAGTTCCGCAAACCGCATATAAAATCGTATTGCGGAAGCCAATCCAAACATCCTTGTATTGGAACACCTTTTCGTAGCCCAACGTCATCCACCCTACAGGCCACAACAGCATTTTCCCGTTGTTCACATACGTTGGATCGGAAAATGAAGCAATAAAAATGAAGTATAGCGGATAAAAAATGATCAATAAAATGATGCTTAATATTACATAATTGACAACATCGAAGATGCGGTCCCCTTTGGATAGCTTAATCGCCTTCACTGCTGTTTTCCCTCCTTCATTCCTTTACCACAAGCTTGTGTTTGATGAGCGTCTTGCTATTTGATTGACGGTAATAAGCAGGACCACATTAATAATTGAATTAAATAAATTAATTGCAGTAGAATAGCTGAAATCGGAATGAATCAAACCAATCTTATAAACATACGTACTAATAATTTCTTGCGATGCGGCGGTTAATGGCGTCTGCATCAGAAATACTTTCTGAAATCCAACATTCATAATTTGTCCGACTTGAAGGATGAGCAAGATGGTTGCTGTAGGCATAATACTCGGAAGATCGATTTTCAAAATCTGCTGCCATTTATTCGCTCCATCTACCTTGGCTGCCTCATACATCTCCGGGCTTATCGAAGCGAGTGCAGCCAAATAAATAATGCTCGACCACCCCATATTCTGCCAAACACCAGAAAGGACATAAATGGTTTTGAAATAGGCAGGTTCACCCATAAATAACATTCTCTCACCGCCGAAAGCGGCAATCACATGATTCACAAGACCTGATCCCGGAGATAGGAAAATAAAAACCATACCGACAAGTACAACTATCGAAATAAAATGCGGCGCATAAGTAACCGTCTGCACAATGGACTTAAAGCGCTTATTTCTCGTTTGATTAAGCAGCATCGCCAGAATAATTGGAATCGGAAACCCTACCGCCAATTGGTATACGCTTAAAGTCAGCGTGTTTTTTATGATGGGCCAAAATTGATACGATTTGAAAAATCTTTGGAAATGTTCGAATGCCACCCATTCACTTCCCCAAATCCCCAATACCGCGTTAAATTTTTTAAAAGCCATCAGTACGCCATAAATCGGAATGTAATGAAAGATGAGTAAGTAAGCGATTGCAGGTAAAGCCAAAACATACAATTGATAATCTCTAAAAACTTTTGTAAGGACTCCTCTTCTCTCCTTTACTGTTTCCATGTTCCACCTCTGCTGTTTTCTTTGTTCCGGCAGATCCAAGCTATAGCTGCCTTTCCATTTCACAATATCCGAGGGGCAATCATTTTGTAAATTTACAATTTCTCAGGTCCATGCAATTTATTAGTATTCACCCATAAACCTGCGCCCGCTAGCGGTTTAGCGGCTGTCAGTAACGAATTGTATATCCAAAATAATTGTATATCACGCAAGGTGAAACGGCTGTCGCCGTCCTTTTTGCGATCGCGAGTGTGCAATAAAAATAAGAGGGGAATAAACTCCCCTCTTACCAATCACGATTTTCAACTAGACATATACTTGCTGTTCTGTTTCCTATATTCCCCCGGAGTTACTCCGATCACTTGCTTGAACCTGCGGATAAAGCTAGTCACATTATAATAGCCTACTTCTAACGAGACATCCTTAAGAGGAAGCTTTGTTGAACTTAACAGTTGCTTCGCTTTTTCCATCTTTAGAAAAGTATCATACTCCAATATCGTGGATCCTGTCTGTTCTTTATAATATTGACTCAAGTAGGTTTGTGACATTTGGAAAACCTCAGCCATTGAAACAACACTGAAATCAGGGTTCGTATAATTCTCTTGAATGTAAGCGGTCATGCTTTCGGCTGGAGTTTCTTCTTTCTGTTGATTTTGCCTGTCAAGCAGGTCGCTAATTTCCCGGCTAATAGATTTAACAATTTCCACCAGTTCGTCAATCGTTTCAAATTCCTTGAGAAGAAGCGCATTAGGCAAAGCTGCATTGAAGGAGTGGCTGGATCTGTTAATTTCATCGAATGCTCTTACTGCTGTATGTATAATATCGAAGCAAACCATCCTTACAGCAAATAATGTCGTTTGTTTATTTTTAATACTGTTAATCACATCGTTGAGCAGCAACTCGATCTGTTCTTGATTACTCTGTTTAATATAATGACCGAGCTTCTCCACGATCTGTGCCGAATTAAGAACTAGCAGTTGATCACTTAAATGATTTTCTTCGAAATAGATCGATTGTCCAATCCCTTTAATTAGCCGATAATCTATCGCCGACATAGCTTCTAAATAAGACTTCGGAATAGCTGTTGGAGATATATAAATTCCACTTACTCCCATAGTGACATAGCTGTTGCTATATGCTTGCAGCTGCTCCTTTGATTTCTCCAACAACTCTTTCGCTTCAACAACATCCTCTTGATCGAAATTTATTAGCATAATTAACTTTTGTTGGTCCAGATCATCTCTGACATAGCTTAGCACGGGCTCGGAATCCCTCACCTCCAATAAAGCTTTCATCTTTGCATAGTTCAGGGCAGATTGCCCGTTTAGATGAAAATAAAAAATGGCGACTTGATAGGAGGTTTTATCTAATCGCAAGCCGACTTCCAACTGTTGCTTCTTAATTTGATCCTCTGACATGTTTGTCCCTTTAAAAAGATTAAATAAAAAGTAATCCTGTGCCAGAACAGACTGATCCAGCAGCTGAACATTTAACTGTCGATTTTGATGGCTTAAATAATCAAGTGCTTCCTTAACAGCATCAAGCTCATTTCCGTTATTTTCGCCCCCGCCCCATAGCATGTCGGAATACTTCTTTAAATTATAAATAGGACTGTAATTTAGCCTGATCGAGGCCCAAATCACACATGCGCCAAAAAGGAGAAGAATAACCGCAGTATACAGAAATACAAGTCTGGCATCATTAATTTTGTGCAATGCTTCTTCCTTAGGCACTATCGTTATATATTTCCAATTTGTTTGATCTGATTTTATATAGGAAAGAAGGTAAGCATTATGATTAAGTGTCACTGTGTCGTTAATGGAATAGCGATCCTCCCCGAACGAACTCACCATTTCTGTAATATCCAGGGAAGGGTCAGAAAGCAGTGATGCAACTACTTGATTTTCTTTGTCCAGCACGTAAGTATTTCCTGTATATTCATTATTAGCATCCCGCAAAAGTTCTGTTAACGCTTGTTCAGAAACAAGAACCATTAAGGTCCGATCGGCTGTAAAGCCGTCACTCGAGAGTGGATATAAAAACGTAACGACCCGACTTTTCACTTGGTTAGAAACCAATCCTTCGGCAGCCCGTACCTTAGGGTTTTTTAATGTGTTCAATTCATTCTTGATCGCTTCGAAACTCCATGAATCGTATTGATATAATTTTTTTTCGAACAATTGAAGAGGCATAGAGCTTGAAGAGGAATAGATGTATTCATCCCCGCGATGATAAAGGAACATCTCATAAAAAAATCGATCAGTTACCAAATAATTGCGCAGCTCCTTTGAAGCATTAAGAGCATTCAACGGATCATCGCTAAAATGAAAATAGCCAAGATCTCTCCGCAAGGAAATCTGCATGCTAATATTATACAATTGCTGCAATTTATCATCTGTTATGCTGCGCACCTGATCCAGTTTATTAAGATTTGCCGTAAGAATTTCATTTTCCAAACTATTAATAAAATGCAAATTAATAAGTCCGCCCAACACGATAACTGGCAGCATTAACAAGATCATATAAGAAGCAAGATGCTTAAAGAAAATCTTATGCGAATTTGAAGTAAAACTTTTCAATGCTTTCCCTTCCCTCTGAGTCCTTATCCCGGCATTTTGAATGCGTTTACAAAAATCTTATTCTCACTTTGTTTATGAAGGAGAACACATGCTAAAGTCAGTTTAATAACTCATTATAAGTCTTTTCAAAAAAAAGAGAAACCCGGCGTTTTGAAAAAAACGCGGATTTCTCTAATACCTGAGGAGCCAGCACTATACCAACTCCTTTTTTATGCCAACATATTTACTTATTTTTTGCTGGATTGCCGGTCAATCCCGATTGGGTGGTGGACTGCAGGTGGGATGAAGCTTTATGTATAGAAAAAATGAATGAACTATGTAAAACAAATGATTATCCGACTGCTTTTTTTGCAGCCAGCGACTTAATGGCTATGGCGGCGCTTAATAGTTTGTATAACAATGGTATATCCGTGCCTGACCAAGTAGCCGTTATGGGCTTATCGAATATAGAGGTGTCGAGTGTCGAAGTATTCCAATCCTCCGTTATCGACGATTCATGTACCAACCAAAGAAATAGGCATGTTAGCTCTTGATCTTTTATTGGAGCGCATTAACGGAAATACATTTTTGCCAAGGAGAGTTACCCTCCCTACACATCTCGTATTGCGCAGTTCAACTTAGATTTAAGTAACGATCAAAAGTGCAAGTTCCAGAGCTAATATTGCCCCGGAACTTGCACTTTCACTTCAGCAAATTATTGTTCATCCTCTTGCCATTTTCACAAACCCCAAACCTCAACCTCTGTATAGCTGTTCCAGGCATTTTTTGTATTGCCATGCCCGATTATTCTGACATAACGCGCAGTTGAATCGGCAATATCGAAGGTTTGTAAATTATTATTTAAAGCATTCTGCAGGCCGACGCTATGAGTAGTCCAGACGGTACCATCCACCGATGTTTGAATATCGAAGGTAAACGTTCTTTTGGAGGCATCATAAAATGCTATTTTTATAAAGGCAACCGTTTTGCTGGAGCCCAGATCAAATTTGATCCAAGCGCCATCGCCTTCGCCTGACCAGCGCGTGCTCAAGCTTCCATCCACGGCTCTGGCGGGAAGATTGAAATCAGAAGTGCTTGCCGTCACATTCGCTGCAGGTACCGTAAATTTTATAGGCGCTGGCGGCGTGATGTCGCTGCAGCTTGTATAAGAGGTTACCGCTCCCAAATACATATTACCGGCCGGAGTACGCGTATTATTGCACGCATTTGCTGAGCCTGCTTTGACATTGATAACATATCCAGTCGTATTATTCATATCGACGACATTGTTGTAAATATCGTTGTTATATCCCCATCCCGGCGATTTTTCATTTGTTTGAAACGCATCGTTGATTTGCGGGTTATTGTTGCGGTATCCAATATTATTGCGAATGATACTATTATTCCCTTTTATGTCTATAAAGCTGTCCGCTGCGTTTGCGCCAGAGATGCCTGTTCCGTCGAATGTATTGCCTTCTACTATGGTTCCTGTAGCGCCTTCTTTAATATCAATGGATTCAGCTCTTACGTTAGGGCCAATAACGTTATTTTTAATAACATTATGATCCGTTTCCTTGGCGAATGATCCCCATTTGCCTACATCTGAACCTACATAAACGCCTTCGCCGAATTGCGGATTTACAGTACCTATATCATAAATGTTAGAGTTTTGAAGCGTATTGAAAGAGCTTCCATCGCGATAATGAATGGCTTCCTCACCAATGTGATAAACCTCTACATTATCGATTAACGTATAATTGGCATTGTCCAGCACAATTCCTTTTTTTGCATTCGTAATTTTCACATTTTTTACAATCCAATAATCGCCTGTCATGTGCAAATTATAGTTTGCACTCGTTCCTGGTCCTTCAAGTATGGCTTTGTTGGAGCTATCGGATTGAAGGATGATTGGGTTAGCAGAGGTGCCATTAGCGCTGGCTACAAATACACCTGAAAACGTCACGCCAGCAGCCAGAGTAATAACATCGCCAGGCGCAGCATTCGATAATGCCGTGGTCAGACAAGCAGATGTGCTGCAAGTAATAGATGCAGCTATCGTTTTTTGAGGCAATAACCCAAAAGACAGCAGCACCAAGCATAGGCAGAAGAAAACAGCATAAATCTTGCTGATAAACCTGCGTTCCTTAATTACCATACAACAACTCCTCCTATTTTCATTTGGACAAGCGGTTACGACTGGATACCGGATATGGCGGCGGGATCACCTCCTTTATAACAACGAGCTAATAGGAACGCGTCTTCATTGTGGGCAACTCTGGATGAAGCAAAGGAAAGGGAAACGGAGAGCAAGATTGAAACTTATGTGGTGAAGAAAAGAAGCTTGCGGGTAATGAGCTGTGCCTACATCTTGACAGAAGTATATTTTATTTGTCTTGTTTTTTTTCAAGATCGTGTAGGGATGTTTGCAGATTTATAGATTATGCGAAGAATTGAACATACAAAAGACACCCGATCGGGTGTCTTTTAATGACTCTGTATAAACTATACGGCGTTTCTTATTGATTTCGGATCATATAATCAAAGGCTCCTAATGCTGCAGTAGCACCTGATCCCATAGAAATAATAATTTGCTTATAAGGTGTATTTGTACAATCACCTGCAGCAAATACGCCAGGAATACTTGTTGCGCCATGACTATCTACAATAATTTCGCCCATACGCGTACGTTCGACCGTGCCTTCTAACCACTCTGTGCTAGGTACGAGCCCGATCTGTACAAATACGCCCTCCAGATCAATATGCTTCGTTTCACCGCTTTCACGCTCGATGTAACTAATGCCGTCAACCTTGCTGGTTCCCGTAATTTCCTTCACTTGAGCATTCTTGATTACCGTTGTATTCGTTAGAGAATTAAGACGGTCTTGCAAGACAGAATCGGCTTTCAGCTCAGGCATGAACTCCAGCACCGTTACTTGCTTCGCGATGCCCGCAAGATCAATCGCCGCTTCAATGCCAGAGTTGCCGCCGCCAATAACTGCGACGTGTTTTCCCGCAAATAAAGGACCATCACAATGCGGACAGTAAGCTACACCTTTGTTCTTGAATTCCGCCTCGCCAGGCACGCCCAGATTGCGCCAGCGAGCACCTGTAGAAATGATGACGGTTTTACTTTTCAGAATAGCCCCATTTTCCAACTCTACTTCAATAAGTTCCTTTTTCTCCAGACGCTTCGCACGCTGCGCCTTCATAATATCTATTTTATATTCCTTCGCATGCTCTTCAAGGCTTGCAGCAAGCTTAGGACCCTCGGTATACTTCACACTAATAAAATTCTCGATACTTAGCGTATCATTCACTTGTCCGCCAAAGCGATCAGCGACAATCCCTGTTCGAATTCCTTTACGTGCTGCATAGATTGCCGCACTCGCACCGGCAGGTCCGCCTCCGACAACTAGAACGTCATAGGGCTCTTTGTTTTCAAACTCGGATTGATCAGCAGTACCCAGCTTGGCAAGAATATCGTCGATCGTCATTCTTCCGCTTTCGAAAAATTCTCCGCCCAAGTGAACCGTCGGCACCGCCATAATTTCCTTGCTTTCAACTTCTTCCTTAAAAGCTGCGCCGTCGATCATCGTATGGGTAATGCCGGGGTTAAGAACACTCATTAAATTCAAAGCTTGTACAACATCAGGACAGTTATGGCAGCTTAGGCTGACATAGGTTTCAAAATGATACTCGCCTTGTATGCTTTTAATCTGATCAATGACGTTTTGTTCAACCTTTGGAGGTCTTCCGCTTACTTGAAGCAATGCTAACACTAACGAAGTAAACTCATGTCCTAGCGGTACTCCAGCAAAGGTGACGCCAGTGTCTTCACCGATACGATTTACACTAAAGCTTGGTGTTCTAGACAATTGAGTTTGTTCAATCGTAATTTTGCTGGACATGCTGGATAACTCATTAACTAAATCCAGCATATCTTGAGATACCGAATCGTCTCCTGCACTGACTTTCAGCAGGACGTCACCTTCCATAAGCTGAAGATATTGCTCCAGCTGTGTTTTTATTTCTGCATCCAGTTTCATAGTCTCTCCCCCTTATATTTTACCTACAAGATCAAGGCTCGGCTTTAGCGTTTCAGTGCCTAGTTACTCCTACCTCCTAGTGAACTGAACCCGCTATAGTCTCACTTAACAAGTTAACCAGTCCTTATTTATAATTATTATTATATAGTAACGATTTTCAATGTCAACCTGTTCACTAACTCTTCATATTTGCTAGTATGTATCAAAAAATATAGATTAGTCCTGCAAATGCACATCATGTTTTAATTTTAGCGATGAGAGATTGAAAAAACCAGCCTCACGGCTGGCTTCCATACTTCTTATACAATCAGATTTTCTAACAGCTTAATTGAGCTTCTGGCCGCAATTCGGACAGAAGTTCGCTCCTTCATTTTTCGTGCCGCAATTTGGACAGAAGTTAGCCTTTTTGCTGTCCCCCTCAGAGGTTGGAGCGGAAGATGCGGATTGTTGATTTTGATTTTGATTTTGATTTTGATTCTGGTTTTGATTCATGTTTTTCAACATTTCATTAGCCATATTCATCCCCATCATCATACCCGCCATATCCGAAGCTGCGCCGCCGCCTTGAACTTTGCCCGATGCAATCCCTTCCGTCATAGCTGCCTGCTGATACTTCTGCATATTGCCGATCATCTCATAGGATGCATTCTTCGTAATCATGTCCTGAATTTCCTGCGGATAGTTGAAACTCATCACTTGGAAATTTGTAATGGAGAAGCCGTCATCCAACACCTGCATATCCAGGTCTTCACGAATACCCCTGGCGATATCAGAAGCGTTTGCTTGCAGATTAAACATATCTTTTCCTTCGCGGCTGATCCATTTCATCAGCAGCTGATCAAGCACGGAAGTAATACGGATTTTTACATCCTCTACCAGATAGCTGTTTTTCACGCCAGCAACTTTATTAATAAGGGTTACATAGTCGCTTACCTTAAAATTAAACGTGCCGTTTGCGCGAATAGGCATACCGCCTGGAAGCTGTGGAACAGGGATCATAATCGGGTTTTGCGTTCCCCATCTCACTGTAAATTCCTTCGTGTTCACGAATAGAACCTCTACACGCATCCCACTGTTGAAGCCGAACTTGAACCCTTTTAACGTAGAAAGAAAGGGAATGATCTCGGAATCTACATTATACTCTCCGTCATCCGTAAAGACGCCTTCGATTCTGCCGTTATTTACGAAGATAGCATCCTGGCCAGGGCGAATAATGAGCTTGCTTCCTTTTTTAATCTCACGATTGCTCCATTTCCAAAAAATCATGTCATCGCGAAATTCTTCCCATTCTACTACGTTTGCAAATTGATTTCTAAAAAAAGACATTTTCATCCATCCTTTCGATTAAAACCTTCCTCTGCTGCCGCTATGCGAATGTCCGCCGCCCGATATTCCGCCGCCTCCGCGTCCAGAACCGCCGCCGCCGTTGTTTCGTTCGATTTTATGCTTCGTCACTGTTGTATTAATATAACGATCCTCTCGTTCCAGCACTCCGGATTGATTGCTCGCCTCATAGGTTTTAGCATTTACGGTAACACGGCCTCCGGAACGATGAACCATGATCCACACCACTAAGGATGCCAAGCCTAGCGAAACGGCAAGCTGGAACCAGCGATTAAACAAAATATTGTCAGGATTGGTCCCCGGTTCAAATCCCATATATCTGTGAGCCGTTTTAATATACATTTCAAAAGCTCGCTTATATTCTCCATCTGACAAATTCGGGGTAATTTTATCGCGAATCTTGTTTAATCTCTTGTCATCCAAGTATGTCTCAGCTTTATAAAAACCTGCCAAGTATATTTCACGATTTCTCATATCCAGTGTCAGAATTACTGCATTGCCATGCGGCTTATCATAACCGGGAGCTTGATCGTCATAAAAGTCCTCTGTCAAAATTTGAACGTCTTTATTGTCAGCATTATTAATAGTCAAAATTATAATATCCGTTTCTCTTTCCGCTCCCAGCTCATTTGCCAAGGCAGTCAGCTCGCTGCGTTCGCCTTCTGAAAGCAGGCGCGCTTGATCAAATACTAACTGCTTCTGCTCAGGCGCAGCCATCAAACTTACAGGAACGAGCAAGGAAATAATAAGGCACACAAATGCAACTGCCGATACATATTTTCTCACCAGAATCCTCCTCCCATCAACCACGAGATGGTCTTTAAGGATAGGATAGAAACTCCCCATATTCCCGCGAACCAAGCTATTACCTTGTTAGGGCTAATAGGAGGCTTTCCGACTACTTTGCCGGTTTGGCCGTTCATTGCAAACGTATATACCTTTTTATTGTAATCATAGTATACCATCCAAACAGGAAGCAGCACATAATCAGAGTTTTTGAGCCTTGTATTAATTTGCTTATCGGAATAATTGACCGTATTGTAGCCCGCCACAGTAGACCCGATATAGGAGTCAATATAATGCTTTATTTTGTCTTTTACACGCGGCAGCAGCTCATTATCTGTATAACTGTATTTTTCTGCAATATATCCCGCAAGATACTGCGTTTTGAAGCTTTTCAGCTGATCATAAGGAAATGGCTCCAATTTGTCCATCAACTGATCATTCATTTTTTCAGATGCATCAATTGGCACCTTCACATAATTCAAGCGGATTTTTCGATAAATCTCGAAATGCCTGGTTTCGGTGTACCGATAGTCGCCTTGCTCATACATTCTAATTTTTGTGGCACGCCCGTGCACCTCAATATGATTGTCCAGATCATACAGCCAAAAGGGGACGTATAAGCCGGTAATATTTTTGACGCGATCTGCTGTCATGAAATCTTTAGGTGTTAACAGTCCATTTCGGCACCACTTTCGAAAGGCCTTCATCGCTTCTTCCTTTGGAATTGAAAAAGGGATCACCATTACCGGGGCAAGCTTTCCTGACAACCTGTCACCAAGAACGACCGCTGATCCGCAAAAGCTGCAAGAGGTTGCGCTCGTCTCTTCCTCGGTCATAATGACAGCTCCGCAGCTGTTGCAATGATATTCTAACGTTTTATCTTCATCTGAAAAAAACTGATTCGCAATTGGATCGGACAGTTGCTCGATATTATCCTGTCTTCCGCAGCTGTGACAAGTCAGCGTTCCTGTCTCTCCATCAAAGACCATCCCGCTGCCGCAATTGGGGCATTTATATTCGATAACCGGCATTTGCTTATTCCTTCTTCTTCATTTTTTCTTTAATGACAGACAGTTCCTGTTCGGTACTCATAGCTGCATTTTCGTCAGAATCGCTAACCGTATCTTGTTCCAATGCTTTGAACTTTTCATCCAGATCAATGGCTTGCCCATCATGCGAGAGCTCCGCTCTTGCCGCCGCTTCATCCAAAATCCGGTTCGCTTCTTCTTCTACAGCCTTGAAGGCATCATGAATCGAAGAGCCTGCAGTATTCAGCTGCTGCTGCAGCTTTGCATCTGCCAGCTTTCCCTTCAAGTCTAAACGGCGTGCTTCCAAACGATCTAAATCTGCCGCAAGCTTATCTTGAATCTGCTGCAAGCTTGCAGCTTTAGAGGCAGCCCGCTCATAACCTGCCTGCAATTGCTTCTGCTTCGCCGCCTGCAGTGACTTGCGCTCCAAAAATTTAAGAGCATCGTCATCATTTGCGGCTTCTACTGCCTTTTCAGCATAACGCTGAAGCTTATTCATTTCGCTTTTCGATTCATCAAGCGCTCTTTTTGCTGTATTCATCTCCGCTTGCGCCGATGCTGCCTCTGCTTTGATTTTGCCAAGCTCCATATTCGCATTTCGAAAAAAATCATCTAGCGCCTTCTCTGGATTTTTTGTACTGTCCTTCGAGGCGTTCACATTAGCTTTCACAATATTTTTGAATCTGGATAAAAGTCCCATGCCGAACTCCTCCTACAAAAAATGTTCTTTAAAATTGTTCTTATTTTATTATATACATTTTCTGCGCCCAAATGGTTTCATATTAAAGCATTATATTGTTATTAGTAAATTTTGAGACATTGTTATGCAATGTCTGCTAGCATGAAAATTTTTAAAGTAAAAAGCCGAGCTTAAGGATAACAATACTCAGCTCGGCTACTTTGAATTTATTGATTTGGCATGCGAATAACTCCTTGCTTGTCAGCCTGCTGGAGCATTCCCTTCGTTCTCATTTGCGGATCTATTAACAGCAATTTCCCTCCATAACCTTGAACATATTGGATAAAACTGTGCAGCAGCGCTTCGCCGGTAGTATCGATATAAGGCACTTCGCTCATATCAAGCTGTATAAATCCAGGCTTAGAGGAAGCAAGCTGCAGCAGCGCTTCTTTTACTTGCGGAGCACTGATAAAACTCATCGCTCCCTGAAGCTTTACATGCATGCCTGTCTGTTGATGATAGGAATGAGCAGCAGCAGCTATTTCCGATATTTTGCCAGAATCGGATGCTCGCATCACTTTACATTGAAATTTGTACCAGCTTGAAGCATTTTTAAATACTTGACCCCATCCTTTGGCAATACGTTGCAGAACGTTTAATTCTTTGCTGGATTCAAGCGTTCTAACATGAGCAGCAACCATTCGCAGCAGGTAGAAAACGATCGCAGCAGCCATGCCGATCCAAATAGCGGTAACTAAATCAGTTAAAACAGTCAATACAAAGGTACTGATTAGCAATAGGGAATCCGTTGTTTTTGCTTTTAAAATTTGGCTGAATTCCTTCCGCTCACTCATATTCCATGCGACAATCATCAAGATCGGAGCCATACTGGCTAGCGGAATTTCAGACGCCCATCTTGCGAACAGCATAACGACAAGCAGTACAAATAGCCCGTGAATAACCGCTGCGATAGGTGAGGCTGCTCCATTTTTAATATTAGCTGCCGTACGCGCAATGGCGCCTGTTGCGGGTATCCCGCCGAACAAAGGCACGGCCATATTAGCTAAGCCTTGTCCAACAAGCTCCCGATTGCTGTTATGAGCTGTTCCGCTCATACGGTCTGCAACAACTGCGGACAATAATGATTCGATTCCGCCGAGTAAAGCGATCGTCAAGGCCGGAAAGAGCATCATGCGAATATCGTGCAGCTGAATGTCAAGCCATTGGAATTTCGGCAGTGCGCTTGGGATCGCTCCATATGCAGTACGAATCGTTTCGACATGTGCAGGAAAGAGCAGCATCGCGATTACTGCTGAGGCAATCATGCCAATAAAGGAGCCTGGAATTTTAGGAAGCCAGCGTTGAACCGCCATAATAACTAAAAAGCAAATGATAGCAGTCAAAAGACTGTAGAAATGAACGGATGACAGATGAAGCAGTATTTCTTTCATATTGAGCAAAAAATATTCATGCTTCTCGAGCTGGCCCAAACCAAGTACATTTGGAATTTGCCCGCTGAATATAAGAACAGCTATGCCTGCAGTAAAGCCGATTGTGACGGGACGGGGAATAAATTGAATAGCTTTGCCCACACGCAATAACCCCATCATGATTAATAAAATGCCAGATAGAAAGCCTGCGATTAACAATTCCTTGTATCCATACTGCAGTACGATGGCTAGCAAAACCGGCACGAATGCGCCTGTAGGCCCGCCAATCTGAAAGCGGGTGCCCCCAAACAAAGCGATAATAATTCCAGCGATAATCGTTGTATACAGGCCATACTCCGGTTTAACCCCAACAGCAATAGCAAAAGCCATCCCGAGCGGGATAGCAATCATTCCTACAATTAAGCCTGCAATAAGATCTTTTCTGAACAAATCCCGATTATAGCCAACAAAACGGTCGAGCGCCCTCATGATAAGCACCTTCAATATTCATATATTTGATTATTTGAATATATTAAAGTTACTATACGATGGCTTGACCTGTCAATGCACTCATAATTGAATTACCAATAAAAAAGACCCGCTCTCAACATGCGAGATGGATCGTTTATGTATGGAGTGATGCAAAACTAAATTTACTGTTCATTGCGGAATTCTTCCAACAGGGAAACCGCATCAACCAAATGGTTGTCAAAAATTTGTTTAGCAATTAAAAGCAGATCCTTAATAAGCGGATCCCGCAAGGAATAAGTTACCGTGGTGCCTTCCTTCGTGCCGGTCACTACATTTTTATTGCGCAGCACAGCCAGCTGCTGAGAAACCGCTGATCCTTCTGAGCCCAGAATGGCTTGCAGTTCATTGACACTGCGCGGTCCGTTGCATAGCACCTCTAAAATATGAATACGCATAGGATGGGCCAATGCTTTAAAAAAATCAGATTTGAATTGCTGTATTGATGAACTCATAATATCCTCCTCAGAATTTAAAGCCAGAAACACGTTTTCCGGTGTAATACTATCTTACATTATACATGATCCTGCAAAAGGGGATAGAAGCATATTGCATTCTCAGCTGTTTATGTTTTAAGATAACCCCCTCCCGCTTTGATAAGGAGGCAAGGAAAACTTTCTCGACAAACTTAAAGCCGCCATATTGGCGGCTTTATCCTGACATTGAACGAGCACTTGGTGTAAAACCCTAATCCTATCCATTTATACCAGTCGTTATTTCAGCCTTTCTTTTCGCCCTAAAGACAAAGCCTAACAAAGCGAAAATAAGGAACACACTCCCTAGAAACAGGAAAATACTATAAATAGATATATAGTGTATGCTGTATCCGCCCAATGTTGGACCGATCATACTTCCGATGCTGAAATGAATAGACGCGATTACATTGGCAGTCGGCAATATCGCCCGTGGCAAAATATCAGCTGCGTAGGCGAGGCCAAGCGAATAAAACGATCCCACAACGCCTCCCGCAATCGCGAACAGGATGAACAATAATCCTATATTGCTGCCAGCCGCAGGTACCAGGAAAAAGGCCAGCGATCCCACTATTCCGCAGCTGATTAGTACAGGCTTTCTTCCAATTCTGTCGCTCAGCATGCCGAGCGGCAGCTGCAATATCAATCCGCCTATGCCAAATGCCATTAATAAAAGGGATATCCAATGCTGGTCCAATTCAATACGAAGACCATACAGCGGGAAGCTGCTATTCATGGAAGATTCCATCAATCCATACAACAGACCCGGTATAAGCACAAACCACGCAGCGCGATACGTTGCTTTAAAACGATTCTCTTGAGCCGCTTCCTTCTTTATCCGCTCTGGCAGCTCATTCGTAAGCCGCAGCACAAGCAGCAGCACGCTAGTAAAAAACAAGCTGCTTATAATAAACGGAACCGCTTTGCCCAGCGGAAGCAGGTTTATGCCCAGCGGCCCCAAGCTAAAGCCAATCCCGTACGCCATGCCATAAAACGAAATATACTTCCCGCGCCCCTCGGCAGGGCTGGAGCTAATAATCCATAGCTGGGTCGTATAATGAAGCAAACTATCTCCTACCCCTACTATAAACCGCAGCAAAAACCACACCGCCAGCAGCTCAGTAAACGGAAAAAGTATATTGGCAAAAGTAATAAGCAATATCCCGGCAGTAATAACCTTCTTATAGCCAAAGCGCCTAACAGGCTTCTCGACCAAAAACATCGTACAAAATATCCCGATATACATCGCGGCAGAATTGATGCCATTCAAGCTAGAAGAAACATCCGCTTCCTCAAGCATAATAGACAATAGCGGCAGCAGCATGCCTTGGCTCATGCCAGCCACTATAACGACAAGAAGCAATATAATGAGACGTTTACGAAAGGATAAAGTCGCTGAAGCGATAACATCTGATGACAAAATGATTGCACTCTCCTTGCTTCGATAACAAACTGCAATTTCACCTAACACATTGTATCTTTGCAGGCTGCATCTTGCAAGCAAATCGTCATTACATAATATAGCTTCAAAACAGCGTTAGATGCTTCTCCTTAAATGGCTGAGCACGGTCTTCGGCTTTCTTCCAACTACTAGCTCGCCGTCATCTACATAGCCTTCCTCGCGCCCCGTTAATTCCTGTACAAGCCGTTCTCTCCAGCTTTGCAGTACCGATTGCCACTCCGGGTTACCCGCCAGATTATGCAATTCGCCCGGGTCAACAGTCAGATCAAACAATTGCTCTTCTCCGTTTTGTGAATACCAGATATATTTTTGCATGCCATTTGTCAAATAATGATGCGATAATTCGCCATAGGTGTGTTCCCCGTGCATAAATTCCCGCCAAACGGTGTTTTCTTCTGCCCGGCATAAAGGCAGCAAGCTTTTGCCGTCAACCGATTCGGGAATGGCTGTGTCAGCCGCTTCCAGCAGTGTAGGCATAATATCGCGTAATTCCACCACAGCTTGCTCGCGAAACCCTTTGCCGATGCCTAATCTTCCTGTATAATCGGCCACTATTAAAGGTACTTTCGCACTTCCTTCGTAAGCAAGCGCTTTGCGGAAGAAATGGTGGTCTCCCATCATTTCGCCATGGTCAGAAGTAAATACAACGATTGTGTTATTCAGCACGCCATACTCGTTCAATGCATTCAGCAGTCGGCCGATTTGGTAATCGAGATGTGTAATAAGAGCATAGTAGGCCGCTTTGGCTCGATTGAGGCGGCTTGTGGATATGCTGCCAAATCCGGTCGTTGTATGCTTCGAGCCTGCGCTCGCTATCTCGGGATCAACCCAATCGCCGATGGGTGAATCGGGCATTGGTTCCCCTAAATACATATCAAAATAAGCCTGCGGCGGATCAAATGGCGGATGCGGCCGAACAAAGGATGTCCAAAGAAAAAATGGCTTGCCTGGGTCACGCCTGCGCAAAAAATCAATGGACTCTGTGACCGCCCAATTTGTTGGGTGAAGCCTTTCTTCCAAATGCCAAGGCATAGCAACTGTCGAAGCGTTGCAATCAAGTCCGTTATCCATCAGATCGTAAGAAGCACCAGCTGTTTTTTTCAACCCGTTCAAATAGTCATCACACTCATTATAATGTTCCGCGTACGTATTTCGATCATTATATCGGTTATAGTGCATATAACCGTCATGCAATACTACATGGTGAAAGCCGCATAAACTGCGTGTCGGGTATACATGCATTTTACCTACGCATTGCGTATGGTATCCAGCCCTGGCTAACTCACCGGGCAGCGTATGCTCGTAAGTCCATGGAATATGCTCTTCATAACCTACCCGCCCATGTGATCGCTGGCTCATTCCAGTAAACAGCGCTGCTCTCGCCGGAATACACGTTGGTGTCGCTGAATATGTGCTTGTAAATAGAACGCCATCCTCAGCCAATTTATCTAGATTCGGCGTTTGCACGACAGGATGCCCAAGCACGCTCAAGCAATCGCCCCTCATTTGATCAACGGTTATAAACAGTATGTTTGGTTTCAAAAGTCGTTGCCTCCTTGTAAACAAGATACGCGTATATACCCTCCAATTGGTATTTACGCGTATCTGTTACTATACCTGGTCTAATTATTGCTTAACTTTTTTCCACTCCTCATTTGCTTGCTGCTCAATTTTTGTCCCGCCTTGCTGATAATATTTTTCCACGAATTCATCAAACTTCTCAATTGGCCAAACGCCTGTAACGATTTTTACAAAATATTCAGCCCAAAGCTTCGTCTCCAAATCCGGATAATCCAGCTCTGCTGGAACGGTCTTCCAAAATGCATTCGGAATCACATTTTGCGAAGCAACTTCAATAGCTGCGCGTACTTCTTCGGTAGTCCAGCGTCTATCTGTAATAAAAGCCATTCGAATCGGATTATTATAGCCCTTCTTATATAAATCTGCGTAGCTGGTCGTCTGTGTAATTAAGTTTTTCTCTTTATCGTACGTATAGTCTGTTCCTTCAATGCCGTACAGAGCCAGATTAAATCCTCCGCCTTCACTGTCATCAACAAACCAATTCAGGAAACGGAACAATCTTTCCGGATCTTGTGCATTTACAGACAATGCGCGCAGCGGAGCAGCCGCTACTGCATTTACTTGCGGAGTGCCTGATTTACCCTCAGGTCCCTTAGGAGGAGGTATTAAAACAAGCTTGGAAGACGGCGTTGTCTTGTTTAATGCCTCGGACGTCGGGTTCGCTTTGGGATCGACCAGATAAGCATCATTTTCAAATAAGCCTATTTTGGAATTAATAATTTTCTCGTTCAATTGTTTGGATTCCATTACCGGGAAATCAGGGTCGATTAAGCCTTCCTTGTACCACTGCTGCAGCAAAGCGAGCGCTTGCTTCGTTTCAGGAAGTGTGAAGCCTTTCTTGATCTGGCCGTCTCTCTCTATCCAAAAGTTTGGTATTACCCCGTAAGCTCCAAATATAGAATTGAAGCGTGACAGTTTGGTGCCGCTAAAGCCAAAGGTGTCTTTCTTTCCATTTTGATCCGGATCGTCATTAACGAATGCTTTTAGAATAGTATAAAGCTCATCCAAATTTGTAGGCGCTTTCAAATTCAGCGTATCCAGCCAATCCTGTCTGATCAAAATAGAGCCTACATTCGGGCTATTAAATGCTTCCTCTCTCAAACCATTAGGCAGCGCGTAAATCTTGCCATCGAAAGTAACTTGCTCCCAGTAATGCTGCGGAATCAGCTTCATTAAATTAGGAGCAGCTTTTAAATATTCATCAATAGGCTGTACAAGGCCCTGCTCAACAAAGCGGCTTAGCGTCAAAGCATCAATATCGAAAAAGTCTGGAAGCTCACCCGATGAGGCCAACAAGTTAAGCTTCGTATTGTAATCATCGCCAGGCGCTTGCTGGGCAACAAAATCGACGCCTTTCACTCCAGCCTTGGCAGCGGCTTCTGTAAGCACCTTTCTAGCTTCTCCGCCATCAGCCGGATATTCGGCTATTCCGCTATTGCGTAAAAATTGATACGTTATTGCTTTCTCTTCAGCCGTATTGCCTTTTGGTGTTGTTGAATTGGTCGTGCTTCCACAACCTGCGGCTGTAACAGCCAATACTGCTGCGCAAGCTGCTGCCATTACTTTTTTCCATTTCTTTTGCATACAAAGACCTCCCTATTTATCTCCAAAATATTGGTTAGGATTTAACAGAACCGAGCATAACGCCCTTTACAAAATATTTTTGCAAAAAAGGATAAACAGCAATAATCGGAATAATAGATAGAATAATAGTAGCCGCTATAACCGACTCCGTAGAAGAATCAGACAATTGCCCTGTTTCCTCCGCCAGCTGCTGGCCCGCTATAATTTGTCTGATCAGCAAAGGCAGCGTTGTAAGCGATTTGTCATTCAAATAAATAAGCGCCTGAAAAAAATTGTTCCACAAACCTACCGCAATCCACAATGCCAGCGTTGCCAATACCGGCTTGCATAAAGGAACAATAATAGAAAAGTAAATACGAATTGGATTAGCGCCGTCGATCATAGCCGATTCTTCAATTTCCTCCGGAATTCCGCGGATAAAATTAATAACGATAATGATATTAAATGCGGATGCCAAGTTTGGAATAATTAATGCCCACAACGTATTTAATAAATGAAGCTGCTTCACAATCAAATATACGGGAATCATACCGCCGCTGAAAATCATTGTAAAGAGAATGACAGTCAGCCATAACTTTTTCCATGGCAGCGTCCTTTTCGCAAGCGGGTATGCCATACTCGATGTTACAAGCAGCGATAACAAAGTGCCCGCAACCGTTATAAATATGGTATTCCCGTAAGCTGTCCAAATATAATCTGAGGAAAGGACGCTTGTATACGCTTGAAAAGTAAAGCTGCGGGGCCAGAAGAAAAAGCCTCCCTGCAATGCTTCCGTCTTTGAGCTTAATGACAGTGATATTTCATGCCATAAAGGATAGAGTGTAATCGCGCTTAGCAGAATAAGGATCAGTCCATTGGAGTAATCAAAAAGTCTGGATAAATAATGTTTTCTCATAGTCACCTCACCATAATCCGCGCTCACCCAAACGTCTGGCCACGCCATTGGTGATCAACAGCAACAGCAAGCCTACGATGGATTGGAATAATCCGGCGGCTGTAGCAAATGAATATCTGCCCATCGTTAAACCTGTCCGGTACACATAAGTATCCAGTACATCCGATACATCGAAAACGAGCGGATTATACAAAATGAAAATTTGCTCAAAACCTACATGCAGAATTTGTCCAGTGCGCAAAATGAGCAGAATAACAATGGTATTCGTTATTGAAGGAAGCGTAATATGCCGTACTAGCTGGAATCTGTTCGCCCCGTCTATCCGAGCGGCCTCATACATTTCCGGATTTATGCTTGAAATAGCCGCCAAATAAATAATGGTTCCCCATCCGATTTCCTTCCACATCTCGCTAATTACCAGGAAGCCGCGGAATGATCCAGGATCCATTAATGGGGAGGTTTTCATGCCGAGAAAGCTTAATATCCCGGAACCGGAGGAAAATAAAGAGAACATGATTCCACCCAAGATGACCCAAGACAAAAAATGCGGAAAGTATACAATCGTTTGTACAATTCGCTTAAAGGTCGCATTGTATACTTCATTCAATAACAGAGCCAACAGGATGGGGGCTGGAAAGTTGAATACAAGCTTATAAATACTAATGATGATCGTATTTTTCAGTGCTGTCCAAAAGTCCGGAGCATCAAATAAAATACGGAACCATTTCAGCCCGACCCAAGGACTGTTCATAATCCCTTCCAGCAATCGGAAATCTTTGAATGCGATCATAATGCCTGCCATAGGCCAATAATGAAATATCGCAAAGTATACAAGGCCCGGCAGTAAAAGCGCAAAATAGTATTTGTGCTTGCCCCATTCTTTCCAATGTCTTCTTATATTCCATACCGATTTTTGTCTTGTTGCGGGAGCTGAAGACACTGCTTTCACAAGTAATCCTCCTTTTTCAGTAGTGGTAGAAAGTTTGCCATATGCATATGGTTACGCTTTCATCGTAAAGGTCCCCTAAAAGACAGTAAATCCCCACTCTGCGATTAGAATGGGGAAAAACCGCTATAAATCATGTTACGACGAAAACTTTACATCGATATCGAAAAGGCTACATGACCTTTTTGCGATATTCACCTGGTGTAATTCCTTCATATTTTTTGAAAAATCGGATAAACGTGTGCACATCATTATATCCGATCGCCTCACTAATAGTTTGCAAAGATTTGCTTGTATCCAGCAGCAGCTTTTTGCCTTCCTGCAGACGATATTGCGTCAAATATTCAAGCGGCGGCTTTCCTGTTTCCGCTTTAAACAGCCGGCCTAGATGGCCGCTGCTAATACCTACAGCTTCCGCTACATCTGACATAGCTATATTGCGGTCGTAATTCTTTTCCATATACATAATTGCTTCCTGAATATACGGCGGCGTGCTCGTCTCGCTGCGGATCTCGTGAATATAATCGATCATCGAATAAATAGCAGAATGAATATAAGCTTGCAATTCCGCGCTGTCCTTGTATTTTTCCAAATTTAGCAAATTAACCTCGCCCATTAGCTTTCCAATGTCATAGCCTTCTTCGACAAGTGAACTGAGCATATGGCTCATTAGCATAACTATCATTTGCTGCAATTTAGGCTGCGAATAGTGGTTTTGATGAATATATTTTTCGAACAGTTGCGATACCAGTTTTTCTGCCGCTTGCCGATCTCCCGCCAATATGATGTTAAGCAGCAGTTTTTGGTAAGATGCCGGGTAATCAAATTCCAGCTCTTCGCGCTCTCCGTCGGCATATACGATCTGAGAATTAGAGCTGGCCCAAAACGCTCTATAAGTGACAGCCCGGCGAGCCAGCTCATATGCTTCGTACACCTGCCACAATGGCCGAATGCCGCCTGCCACGGCATGAAGCGACACTGCCCAGCGATTATAAGCTTCGTGCTTGATTTGGCCAAAGCATTGCTCCAAACGCTCTTGTTCCGCAGCTTCCAGCTGATCTGAAGAAAAATTGACAATAAAGCCAAACATGCTGCGATCCAGAATGGAACCGGCGACAGAAAATTGAGCAGCCAGCAATTCCTCTGCCAAGCTGTACAAATAAACGTCATTGCCTTGATCCTGAACACCGGCTTCGACGACAATTAGCAGCACAAGAAAATTCGGATGCTCAAAGCAAATGCCCATACGGGCGAATTGCTCAATAATGGCGTTGTCTTTAGGCTGTCGATGGCGCAGCAGCTCCTGCACCATATGCTCTCGAATAATCGGTTTATTTTGATCGACTGTCGTAATAAGATGCCCAATTGCATGATCCACAATATTATACGCATCAGCCTTAATCGTACCAGACGGCCGGGCTACATACTCCCTTAACCGCTCCGCCAGCCTTCTCCATGGATCGAACAGAATAGAAGCAAACAAATAAGATACGCCTAGCCCGGCCAGCAAAATGGCCAATAATATCATGAACGCCTGCCCAATATCCGCTTGCATCTGCTTGCTGTACATCGTGTATGGAGTTAGCTGCAGCAGCGTCCAGCCATATGGCTGAACCTTGTAAGCCGTTACAAAATAACGCGCATCAGGCAACGAAATCACTTCTGTCTTCATTTCCCCATTGTCCAAATGCAAGGCTAATTGTTCGGCATTCAGCCCTGTCTGCGCGCCTGAAACCAATTTATTCTGCGGGTCCAGCACTATAATTGTATCGGCCGTTTCTCCAGCAGCAGGAGAATTAAGTACTGCTTTCATAAAGCTGCCCTTCTGAATATCGATAATAAGCATGCCAAGCGGAAGCTGTGAAGTTGCTGGGATAGATCGAGCAAATGACAGCATCTCTGCATCTGGCATACCACCGCTTCCTTTTACCGTACGAATCCCAGTCCACGATACATGCTTTTCAGTTGCTTCTTTTCTTAAACCCGCTATGAAATCGCTGTCAAAATAATGCGCACTGTCATATATTCCTTCGTTAGTAGTCAGCACTTTTTCATTTTGGTAAATATGAAGGGCAAGCGAAGAAATAATCGAGTTCGACGTTGTCCATCCACGAAGCTGCTCTTTAATAACGGAATAATCATAGATCGACAATCGATATGGCTCTTTCAATAAATCGTAGATCGAAGGCGTTAAAGACAACTGGATCGCCAATTGATCGACATTGGCGATCAAGCTGTCCAGACTGCGGTTCATTTGATTCAGCTGATTGGCGGAATGCTCTTCAATGGTTTGGACCAGTTGATTCGATGATCTATATAAGTTAAAAGCAAGAAAGAGAACCGCTGGTATAAGTATTGTCATAAAAAACAGCATTAGATGTTTGCGGAACAATTTCCTCGGACTCTGCAGCATATCCGTTCCTCCTCGCGGGACAGCCTCATGTATTCTAATTATAATACCATGAGGCCATCGCGCAAGTCATACCTGCGTATCTCATAAAAACTACTTACTCACCTATTTACTTCCACTTTCTTTTTCACTTCATTTTGTCGTGAAAGTTCTTTCACAGTCAGGCGGTGCGGTCATCCATGACCGTAATAAACCTTCGAATCGCTTCATTCACAGCTGATTGCTGCTCTATAATCAGACAATGCCCCGCTCCATTAATCAGGATGACCTCTGAATCTTGCAGCGTTTTTTTGACACGCTCCATCACTTTATTTGCCTTGTAAATTTTCTCCTCATCCCCTACAAGGAACAGAACCGGCGCTGAAAGCTTGCTCCAAGCTTCCTTGCTAATGACTCGCGGGACAACCGGAAGCTGCGAGCGGCCGTGTGTATAGGCGGCGATTACCAAATCCATCACATGCGGCGGCAGGGAAAAACCTTTCGTGCAAAACCAATCCCACGCTCGGCGTATGCGATCAGGCTTAGGCCATAGCATCGCAGGATAGACTTTTCGGAGCAGCCTCAGAAATGGGA
Organism: Paenibacillus sp. GXUN7292; assembly: GCF_050864975.1. Classification (NCBI taxonomy): domain Bacteria; kingdom Bacillati; phylum Bacillota; class Bacilli; order Caryophanales; family Paenibacillaceae; genus Paenibacillus; species Paenibacillus sp. GXUN7292. The sequence goes on from NZ_JBOZWO010000014.1 coordinate 74,815, forward strand.
TGGGCAAAAATGTCGCCACAGGCGCAAGCAGCACCAGCCGTTCGATTCGCTCTGGCCGCGCTGTAGCATAATTTGAACAGAGCCAGCCTCCCATGGAGTGACCGATAAAGGCCGGCTTTTCAAGCTTAAGCCCAACCAATAATTGATCCATCCAAAGCACAGCATCCTCTGGCGTCCGAATTTGTTTAATCACCTTACTTTTCCCGAAATCTCCTGGCGTATCAATACAAAAAACACGGCAATCCGTCAGCGCTTCAATGGTCGGGTACCACAATGCCGAATTGCTCGTCATGCCATGAAACATTAAGACGGGCTTCCCTTCTTCAGGTCCGCAAGCGATCACATGACACAAGCCGAATTCAGTCTTGATCTCCATCGTTTCATATGGACCTGGCCAGTACGTCAAAAGCTTCTCGTAACAATCTGCAAACAGCTGTGAGCCTGCTTCACTTTTAAATATAGGCAATTCACTCAAGGCTGTACTTGTCATTGGCTTTCCCCCATCTCGGATGGCATAAGTGCAGATCGGCAAACCGTCAATATAAACTCAAATTGCTTGGCTAATTGTATGTTTTCAAAACCGTTGATCATACTTTCTAAAAAGAGTCCGTCAAGCAACGAAATGAGCCAATGCACAAAAGTTTCCAGGGGCTGTGACGGATAAAGCTCCCCCCGCTGTACGCCATTATTTAAAAAGGTAAAGATGTTATTATACACAGCCTCATACCGTTCATCGATAAGCTTGCGCCGCTCCTCTTTTCTCCGGCCGGCAATAAAATATTCATACAAGCAAGGTGCTAGACTAGCATCTACCTCCCGTATACGTTTTTCTTGCTCCTTCATGAATTGTACAAATGCGCTCCATGTACTGTTATTTGATGCGAAATTCAAAGCCATATTGTTATACTCACGACGAAGCAAATCAAGAAAAACATCTTCTTTATTGGAGTAGTAGAGATACACACCTCCGAAGCTCCTGTTAGAGCCTGTTACGATATCGCTCATGGAAGCCGCTTCATATCCTTTTTCTATGAAAACATTTCGTGCGGTATTCAAAATATCCATTCGAACTGCTTCTTTTTTTTGTTGTGTAATTTTAGGCATATAAAATATCTCCGATCCTAAACTAAAACGAGAGTAGTCTCTTTTATTATAAAGAGAGTACTCTCCTTTTACAATGGCCAAAGATCATGAAAAGTCATCTCGCAGGAGGTAATTATGGGCAGATTAGTTCATTTTGAAATTCATGTCGACGATGCGAAGCGCGCCAAAAAGTTTTATGGCGAGGTGTTCGGGTGGACGTTCGAGGATTGGAGCGATTACGCTGTGGCAAGGCTATTATATAGATACAGAAGGCAATATTTTGGGCATTCATCAGCCAGATGAGAATGCCAAATAACTTAGCCCATATATGATGATTATAAAACCCAGTCCGCGCGAGGTCTGGGTCTTCATTTTCTAAGCAGCTATAGTGAAAATTCCGTTACGCCTTTTTTATAGGCGTATTTAAGTGTATGTGTTTCTCCGTTTTCAAAAGGCATAGTAGCCATTTTTATGCGTGTATAATCCAGCCTGTACTCCTTTAAAACTCTCTTAATTAAAGCAATGCTTCTTGCTTCATCTGTAACAACGCAAAAAATGTTAAGTGCATATTGATTTGGATCAGACACACATTTTCCCATATCAAAGCCGTCCACATAACCAAGCTCTGCATTAGCTAAAAATAAATCTAAATATTCAATCACTTTATTTTTCAACCATTCATCACGTTGATTCCCCTTCGCGCTTTTCATCGGAAACTGTACAACTAACCAAAGCTTTTCACTCATCTCCTACACCTAACTTTCCTGTTGATAAAAATTAACGTACTCCTAATGTCCAAAAAAAGCAAGCTGAATAAAGAATAGAACTGCGAACAAATAAAAGATAGGATGCACCTCGCGCCACTTGCCCCTAACTGCCTTTAAGATCGGATATGTAATAAAACCGACACCGATGCCGGTTGCAATGCTATAGGAAAAAGGTAAAATCACGATAATTAAAAACGCTGGGAAGGCAATCTCAAAGTCGCTCCAGTCGATTTTCGATACAACATTAATCATAAGAAAACCGACAATAATCAACACAGGCGCCGTAATGGCAGGAAATGTGGCAAGCACTGCAATAACTGGAGAAAAAAATAACGTAAGTCCGAGCAGAATGCTAACAGTAACAGCTGTCAATCCCGTCCTGCCGCCAACCGCAACCCCTGCACTGGATTCAATGAACGCCGAGGTCGGGCTTGTTCCCATTACTGCCCCCGTCGTAGTCCCAATCGCATCAGCGAGCAGCGCTCCTCGTGCGCGTGGGAACTTTCCGCCCTTCACCAGACCCGCCTGTTCCGCCACACCAAGCATCGTACCGGTTGTGTCGAATAAGGTTATAAGCAGAAACGTAAAAATAATCGCATAAAGCCCATTAGCAAATACGCCACCAATATCCATCTGAAAAAAAGTCGATGATAAGCCGCTTGGCAGAGCGACTAGCTTTTCAGGCAGCTTCAGCAGCCCGCTGACTCCTGCAATTATGCCGGTAATCAGCATCCCAATAAATAAGTAGCCTTTTACGCGGAAAGCCATTAATATCAGCGTTATTATCAGTCCGACAATGGTGAGTATAGCCTGGGGTTCAACAAGTGAGCCCAACGTCAGCAAAGTAGCCGGCGAGCTCACAATAATGCCGGAATTTTGCAAGCCAATAAACGTAATGAACAATCCGATCCCAGCTGTAATCGCGTGCTTCAAGCTGGCCGGGATCGCATCCAAAAGCATAAACCGAAAAGATGTTAACGACAGCAAAATAAACAGCACCCCTGCAATGAATACCGCTCCAAGCGCAGTCTCCCACGAAACGCCTTTGCCGCCGACGACACTGAATGCAAAGTAAGCGTTCAGCCCCATTCCCGGTGCAATGACAATCGGATAATTAGCAGCAAGCCCCATAATAAGCGTCCCTATAATGCTCGCTAATACGGTAGCTACAAACACCCCGTTAAAATCCATCCCCGCTTGGCTAAGTATGCCAGGATTTACAATAACGATATACACCATCGTAAAAAAGGTGGTAATTCCCGCCAACAGCTCTGTTCGAATAGATGTGCTGCGTTCTTTGAACTTGAACCACGATTCCATATCTCTTTTCCTCCATACAAGGATAAACACAAAAACCTAACTAGGTATAGGTTATGTAAAAGTACATACAACCTATACTCGTAGTTAGGAATAATTTCCTTTATGAAAATGCTAGCCCTTAACAGCACTGCTATATGCACCTTTAATGAAAAAGTTTTGGAACGCTACAAATACAATCATAATAGGTAAAAGGGCGATCATAGCACCTGCTGATACTAGCCTCGTGTTGGTAACAAAAGTTCCCTTTAAGTCGTATAATCCGACGGTTAACGGATATGTTTTGGGATCCTGTAAAACTAGAAGCGGCCATAAAAAGTTGTTCCAGGCACCTATGAAGCTTAATATTGCAAGTGTAGCCAGCATTGGCTTTACCATAGGTATCAATATATACCACCAAACCTGCCAAGGCAAAGCTCCATCAATAATTGCCGATTCATCAATATCCTTGGGAATGCCTACAAAAGCCTGTCTCAATAAAAAGATGCCAAACGCAGATACAGCCCCTGGAAGTATGACCCCTGAAAAGGAACCGATAAGATTTAATTTATCTAAAATCAAATAAATGGGGATCATCGTTACTTCACCTGGAATCATCATGGTCGCAAGTATAATTAGAAATACCGTATTTTTCCCCTTGAAATTCATGCGTGCTAACGGAAATGCAGCTAACGAACAAAATAGTACCGGCAGCAGCACACCCCAGAACGCTAATATTGTGCTATTCCACAAATATAACGGGATAGGGAGTGAGTTCCAGACGGTTATAAAGTTTTCAAATGTAATATTTTCGGGAATAAATTTAGGCGGAAATGAAAAAATCGCTTCGTTTTGCCCTTTTAGTGCGGTGGAAACCGACCATAGAAAAGGAACAATCGTAATAACAGCTACTAGCGTTAATAAAAAATAAGAAACGATATAGCGTGTGATTTTCATACTAGTAAGTGATCTTCTCATTTTTATACTAGGCTTTTTGGTTGTCATTGTATTTGTCTGCATGCAGCCACCTCCTTAAGACGGGCGATCCAGGGCTCTTTTGTTAATTAATGTTATAATCAAAATAATAATAAACAATATAAAGGAAACGGCGCTCGCATACCCCATTTCCAATTGCTTAAATGCCTTATCAAACACGAGATAGACGATAGTTGTCGAAGACCCGATCGGTCCGCCCTCCGTCATTGCCAGCATAAGTGTGAATTCCTTGAAGGCTGACATCGTTGACATAACGGTTATAAAGAAAATAATAGGCCTCAGCATCGGAAACGTAATGTAAAAATGTTTTTGCCTAAAGCCTGCACCGTCCAATTCAGCAGCCTCATACAAATCGGTTGGCACGGACTGCAAACCAGCTAAGTAAAATAGCATATAATAGCCTAACCCTTGCCAAATAGTAACTAGTGCTAAGCTAATCATGACAAACTGTTTGCTGGTCAGCCAGTTGATCGGCGCGATGCCAAATAAGCTTGCGACATAATTAAAAATCCCGTCACTAGCAAAAATCCAATTCCACAAAATCGCTGTGATTACAACAGAGACAAGTGCAGGAAAATAATAGACCAGACGATAAAGCTTTATCCCGATCAGCCTTTGATTGACAAGAATCGCGATAAACACAGGAAGCACGACCAGTGCGGGCGTTACCAATATCCAATAGTAGAAAGTATTGCCTAAAGCGCTCCAAAACTTCTTGTCATTAAAAGCTCTAATAAAATTATCTATCCCCACCCAATCTACAGGCTCAAATACATTGTAATTTGTAAAGCTAAGCACAAGCGCCGCAAGAGCTGGGATCAAGCTGAACGTTGCAAGCAGTAATCCGGCCGGTGCGAGAAACATCCATGCGTGTCTTGCTTTATACATGCAACCTCTCCTCACATAGGTATTTCTGCATTTGGATAAAGGTAAGGCATCCACTATGCTTATGCACCGATGAATGCCTTACAACAATTTCTAAATTTTCACACTAAATGAAAGGTCAATTTATTTCGTTTGTAATAGTTCATTAATGCGTGCCTCAGCATCTTCAATCGCTTTTTGCGGGTCTTTATTTTCAAGCAATACGCGTTGGAATTCTTCATTGACCGCTTTATTAATTTCGGAAATATTTTCGACAGGCGCGAACATATCTTTAGCGTGCTCTAACTGCGCAGCTGCGTAAAACTTGCCTTTTTCTGACGGATCTTCAGAATTTTCGCCTTGTGTAAAATACTCATCCGCTGCAGCTTTCTTGACAGATGGAAGGATTGCGACGATCTTGCTGAATTCGAGTTGGCTTTCAGCATTCGTAACAAATTTAGCAAACGCCAACGCCTCTTTAGGCGCCTTTGATTTGGCTGATACGGCTATATTCATAATGGCAATATGATAATAGCCAGACGTTCCTAGAATGGAAGGAGCGGCATCAGACTTTTTGTAAACTTCAGGCGCCAAATCATTAACCTGACGGAAAAGCTGAGGACCTGTGCCCCACCATGCCATTTTCTCTTGTGCATACCATTCATTTGGTTTCGCCTGCCCTAATAAAATTTCTCTTGGAATAAGACCTTTATCAAATCTTTCTTTAAATTGCTTAAATACTTCAACGGCTTCGGGTGTGTTGATAGCAGCACTCTTGAGGTCACTTGAAACTAGAGGAATTCCGTTTTGCGGAAGGTATAAATGAATATCCTTTGGCGTATTTCCATATACGCCTAATTTCTCATAAAGCACTTCTGACATTTGCCAAGCTTCTTCATCTGTAGCAGGCGGGTGATCAAATCCGGCTTTTGCCAGCAATTCCTTATTGTACAACATTCCGCCAGTAGATAAATACCAAGGCAGCGCATAGGTTTTATTACCTAAGTTGCCCGCTTCCCATACGCCTTCAAAGAAGTCATCCTTTACATCTGCAGCTTTTTCAGTGAGATCAGCAACTGCTCCAACAGCTGCCAGCTTCTTTAAGTAATCCGTATTCAAATTCAATACATCTGCCAGCTGCTTAGAAGCCGCTGCAGTCAATACACGCTGTTCAACGGTATCATACGGAATATCCTCCCATATGACCGTTACACCTTCATTCTCTGCTTCAAATTGATCAATTAATCCGTTAATGTAATCATCGAAAGTAGGGCTTAATGAAATGGTCCAAAATTTAATTTCAACATTTTTCTTCGATCCACCAGCGTTAGCACAGCCTACAATCAGTACCAAACATAACGCAACCAATACAGTTGAAAACCCTTTCATTTTTACCAATGATCTCATTCCCCCTTTTTTTCAAACATTAATAAATACATGATAATTCTTACAGATATTCCTGATACTGATTCTATTTAAGTCCACTTGCTCTGTCAATACGTTCCACCCTGTTTTATAAAAAAAATTACTTTTTAATTTGTAAATGGCGGCATTTTTTTTCACCGAAAGATAAATACTCGCTAAAACCAAGGATACACGGCTTCGCCGTCCTTTGGATTGGCGCGTTTACCGTTGAAATATAAGAAAAGATATAAGGTTACAAAAACTTATACTTTCTTATATTATTAAATAAACCCAGCCTGAGTTACAGGCCGGGTTTGGAATATAATGATAAATCTATTTAGGGATATCCTTATTTCTTTCATCTCAATGTTCCCTCGCATATTCAGCGCTTTCTTTTATACGAGCAATATCATAGCCAGTCGGGTTTTGGAAAGGACGAAGTCCAAATTTCGGCGCCACTGCAAAAATATGATCAAAAATATCCGCCTGAATCGATTCGTATACTCCCCAATTAATATCATTGGCAAATGCGTATATTTCCAGAGGCAGCCCATTTTCGCCTGGCGCCAGCTGTCTGACAATCAGCGTCATATTCTGATGAATTTTCGGATGATTTCTGAGATACTGCTGTATATACACTCTGAACACGCCAATGTTCGTAAGATGTCTTCCGTTCACCTTGCTTTCCGTATTAATCTGGTGTTTTAGGTTATATGCTTTGATTTCCTCTACCCTTGTCGTGATATATTCAGTAAGATAGTGAATTTTCTGAAATTGCTCAAGCATTTCCTCCGTACAGAAAGTAATACTATTCGTATCGATATATACGCTTCGTTTAATTCTTCTGCCGCCTGATGCCTGCATCCCTCTCCAGTTTTTGAACGAATCTGAAATGAGCGCATAGCTCGGGATCATCGTAATCGTTTTATCGAAATTCATGACCTTAACCGTGTTCAAAGTAATGTCGATCACGTCACCATCGGCATTATATTTGGGCATCTCAATCCAATCTCCTACACGCACCATATCATTGGAGGATAATTGAACACCTGCCACGAGTCCTAATATGGAGTCCTTAAAAATAAGCATTAGAACAGCTGACAATGCACCTAGTCCGCTAAGAATAATAAGCGGGTTCTGACCGATGAGATTCGAAATCACCACAATGCCGCCGATAATAAATAGAACAATCTTGATAACCTGAATGTATCCCTTGATCGGCCTGATCTTGGACACTTCAAACGAGCGGTAAATCGCCTCGAAAGCGTTGAGCAGCGCATTAAATACCGCGATGGTTACGATAATTATATAAGTTACCGCAGCTTTTTCAATCAAAGTCTGATAGGCTGGAAACATTGACGCAGAGTTATAAATTATAATCGCCGGCACGATATGCGACAGCTTGTGGAACACTTTTTTCTCTACAATAATGTTATCCCATGTAAACCGGTTGTTATTAACGATATGAATGATCGTCTTTAGCACGATTTTTTTTGTTATGAAATTAGCCAGTATGCAGACCAAAGCTATCAATATAATCATAGTTATATTCGAAAGATAACCAATGGCTTGCTCAGTCATTCCATAATCATCCAGCTGTTTTTTTATAAATCCCATGGTTTGCTCGCCCAAGCCATTTCCGTCCAGCTGCTTTTTTATTAAATCCATGGTTTCCTCCTAATTCTTGTACATTGGCCTACTATTATAGAGGAATTTTAGTTGCTAAGCAATTTTTCATGGTTACTACTAATAAAACACCTTCAAGGTTGATTACATGTCTTACGACATGCTTTCAAACTCTTGAAGGTGTTTACTATATGGTATGAGAAATACTTTAATCATTGAGGCTAGGAGATAATATTTGACGTTCCTTCTTTGGTCTTTATTTTAGCAATAAGTTTATCTCCTTCTACGTCCAGGTTCGGCAGCAAACGATCTAACCATTTTGGCAGCCACCAGGCCTTATCACCGAAGACCGCCATGACAGCAGGAACTAGTGCCATACGAATGATGAAAGCATCGATTAAAATACCAACAGCAAGCGCAAAACCAATTTGTTTGATCATAATATCATGGGCGAAGATAAAGCCCGCAAAGACAGACACCATAATCACGGCTGCAGCTACTACAACGCGGCTAGCTTGATCGTATCCGTGAATAACACTCTCCGTCCCGTGATGCCCATGAACGTAGGATTCGCGCATAGAGCTCACAAGAAAAACCTGATAATCCATCGCGAGCCCATACAGAATGCCTGTAACCATGATCGGCATAAAGCTTAACAGCGGACCACCCGTGTCGAAACCAAAGAAGGCATGCAGCCATCCCCATTGATACACGGCCGTAGTGACACCGAAGGTGGCAAGAATACTGAGAAGAAAACCGACCGTCGCTTTGACCGGAACAATTATGGAACGGAATACCAGCAATAAAATAATAAGCGAGAGAATGACGATAATTCCCACGTAAAGTGGAAACACCTCAGCCAGCCTCGACGACATATCAATGTTGATCGCTGTAAATCCAGTTACCCCAATCGAGACATCATTCGCCTGCGCCATGCTGGAGTCCGAAGCGCGAAGCTCTTGTACCAGGTTCTTCGTCTCAGTGTCAGTTGGGCCTGTTTCCGGAATAAGACTTATAATGGCCATATCGCTAGTTTGGTTCAAGCCCATAAGGCTGACCAACGAAACATTGTCATGATTCTGCAACTCATGAACCAATAAGCCTAGTGTCTCGGGTGATAGTATATCCGAGGAGCCCTGAGGTTCGACAACCAATAGCAACGGGCCGTTGAAGCCCTCGCCAAAGCCATCTGAAATCGCATCATAGCTTTGTCTTGCTGGGGTATCCAAGTTCGCCGTCGCACCAGAAGGAATACCCATTTCCATTTTTGTCACCGGAATTGCCGCCAATCCAAGGAGCACTATGACGCCGACAATAATGATCCAGCGGCCTTTCACAACTGCAGTTACCCAGCGCTGTGCAGCCCTATTACGAGTTTGCTGTGCAGCATTACTGCTCTTCAAACGAGCTTTTGCCGAACAGATTCGCTCACCTACCAGGGCAAGCAGAGCCGGCAACAGGGTGAGGGCAACCAATACATTAACAAGAACTGCCAGAGCCGCTACAAGCGCCATCGCAGATAAGAAGCCAATTCCGATCACAAGCATGCCGCATAAAGCAATTATGACGGTTAATCCGGCAAAAAACACAGCACTTCCGGCAGTGCCGACCGCTCTGCTCGCAGCTTCCTGGGCGCTAAGTCCCTGTTCGAGAATCATGCGGCGCTGACGGTTTACTATAAACAGGGAATAGTCGATGCCAACAGCGAGCCCAACCATAAGCGCAAGGACAGGCGTAAGATCGGTCATATGGAACATTTTCGAAAAAGCATAAGCTCCTCCTACACTTATCCCAACTCCCATAAGAGCAGTCATAAGCGGCAAACCTGCTGCAACAACTGAACCGAGCGTCATGAAAAGCACAACAGCAGCGACGACAATGCCGATTGCTTCTGTCGAACCAATGGCTGGCTTGCTCATAAGCGAGTCGCTTGGCAATGCCGTGATTCCAGCCTTCTCAACAGCTTTAGCAGCTTCGATGACAGAGTCAGGAACCGAATCCGGCAGTGACATTTGTTGCACGGTGAATTGGAACTGGAACAAAGCAACGCTGCCATCAGAAGCAAGCATCACGCCAGGTATCGGCATGCCATTAACGATTAGCGGACTAAAGGGAGGCATTTCACCAGCAGCTGCTTGTGCGGCTTCATTTCCTTGGGCAGCGTCACTCGTCGAAACCCCGGCTTTTGCAGCCAATTCTATAGGATTAATGACATATTCAAGGTTATATACCTTATTAACAGCTTCGGCGATAGATCCTAAACGTTCCTCTGTGTCCAAGCGTTCACCTTGAGGCGCCTTAAACAAGATGCTTGCTTGTCCTCCAGAAGCTTCCGGCAGTTCTTTCGCTAACTGGTCCAGCACCTTCTGAGACTCCGTGCCCTCTATTTTCATTTCGGAACTGACATGTATGCCATTGACACCGAGAATAGCGAGAACAATCCCGAGGATTGCAATCCAACTGATGATGAAGTACCAGGGTTTCGTATATGCTGACTTGCCTAATTTATATAAAAAAGTGGACATATGGCAGAATTACTCCTTTACCTACTAGAATTACGATGACAATACGCTAAAAACCGCTGCGCAAACAGTTGAACATAGTGTCTAAATATTGGTCGAATGTGACAGCGTCAGCAGCTTCGGCGGTTGAATGTTCTGGAAGATGCACGTTCAGGCTGCCGTCCAGCAAGGGCATTACGGCCCCATAAACCGCGCCGGTAAGAAGATGGGTATATCCTTCGGGATAACGTCCGCGAGACAGCTCGTTTAACATTTCCAAAGCGTTTTTTTGCAAACCATAAAATGCGCTGAGGATATACGGCTCTAGTGTGGGGTACTGTTTCGATAGTGACACGAGCTGGCGTAATTTGCGGATATGCTCTGCCGTCAATTGCAGTTTCATCAATTGGTACAGGCTGTCTAGCAAGGACATCTCCTCGTCTAATGCCTCAATCCATTGAATGACTTCATCCGCTCCCTTAAAGTTAACGGTAGCTGCAGCCACCGCTTCCTCCTTGCAGGAATAATAATTAGCGAACGTTCTCCGAGAGTAGCCAGCCTGCTGAACGATATCTTCCACGACGAAGCCATCAAGCCCCCTCTCCTGGGCAAGTGCGAACGCTGCATCGGCTAGCGCATTCGCGGTTGCTTCCCTTTTCATATCCCGTAGGCTATATTTTTTCATTATTAACCGACTACGCGTACACCTCATTTCAGAAGTTAATAGTAATATATATTCGATAAATGCTCTTTTCTATTATTGCCCAATGGGCAAAGTTGCACAACGGGCAATTGTTACAGTTTTGTGGCGGTCGCAGTCTATATATTAATGAAAAATAAAAAGCACTCAAGGCCAAGACCTTGAATGCTTAGAGAACGAATTCAATTAATATTATTCTTTCCAGCTTTCGATTCCAGTCTCGAATTGCTCGAATGCATGCGGAATCGAAGCTTCCATAATGTCTGAATAATACTCGTAACCTTCAGGTACATCAGTCCATTTCATTCCAGCCTCGATATGCCACGGGTTACGGTTGAGCAGCTTGTTAAAGATCCGAATAGCTTCCACTCTTGTAATCGGCTGGTTTGGATTGAACGTATGCTGCGTGAAATCATTCAGCGCACCCTGCTTTTCTGCCGTTGCAATGGCCTGTTCAGCCCAATGTCCTGCTACATCCGTATATGTGCTCTCTGTTGCAGCATCCCATTTATACACATTCGCAAGGATCTGGGCGAATTCTGCACGCGTAATTTGCTTCTTCGGCTTGAACGTATTATCGCCGGAACCTACCATCCATTTATTATTAGTTGCAACGGAAATAGCATCTGTTGCCCAATGGTTTGCGCTTACGTCCGAATACGATACTTGGTTGGAGCTCGCAGCAGATGTATACAAACGGGACAAAATTGCAGCAACCTCAGCACGGAGAATGCCGCGATCCGGCTGGAAAGTTCCATCAGGATATCCAACCATATACGGGCTATGGTCACCTGCAGCTTTTACTTTTGGCTGTGCTGAGAAGCTGAATTTTACAATTGTATCACCGACATGGATGATTCCATCTTTAATAAAGCTGTCATCCCCAAAAGCTTCCTCGCGCTTGTCGTTGCGGCTATCGAAAACGACGTATCCATCCTTCTCGCCTAAGAAGTAGTAATCGCCATCTGCGTAAACCATCCAGCCATATTCACCGCTGTCAGAGCTGATTTGCGGGTTATGGTTTTTGTTTGGTGAAAAGTCTGGCAGTTCAGGCAGATTAACTAGCGTTCCAGGCACTCTGCCTTTGGAACGGTTCAGCTCTGTATCTGCCCAATACAGTTTCATATTCACATCTGTAACAGGCTTATTGGTGATCGTGTCGAGAATCGTGCCGTACGGATCTACCAAATCAACCGATAAACTTGCTTTTCCATCACTGTCAACAATCAGCTTGCCTGCAGGGCCGGCCAGCTTTTCCCCATTTGGCGCAATAACGTTCATCGATAATTTGTATTCGCCAGGCGCTACTTTCGGAAGTGTGAAGCTTCCGTCTTCATTCATTTCAATTTTCGGCACATTCATTTCTTGGCCGTTTGCCGATATTATTTTTCCAGTTACATTCAAGTTATCTCCGATTAACTTCGTAATCTTTTCCTGAACGACTTTTCCTCCGTTCGCTTGGTCAGAAACGATGACATCGGCTTTCATTGTAGGCGTTTCAACTACATTCACATAAGGCGCTACTGGTTTAACTGTAACCACATTGGACGGGCCTTCATATGGACCCGAAACAACCGTCAATCGAATATGATACGTTGTGCCATTCGTTAATCCAGTTACCGTTGCGCTTGTAGAAGATGCATCAAGCACCTCTGATGTAACAGCAGGCGTAAATGTGTTACCATCTGTGGATTGTTCGACGATAATGTCCGTCGCTCCCAATAAAGCAGGGAAATTCAAAGTAACCTGCCTATTGCCTGCAACAGCTGACAGATTGCTTACAGGTGCAGGATCCGCTGCTTTAACAAAAACAGTAAAAGTTTTTTCGCTTGTCAGACCGCCCTCTGTAATCGTTGCCTTCAAGGTCACATAAGTTCCTGATTGAGCAGTAACCGGTCTTGTTACGTTTCCATCCTGATCGATAACAGAAGGCTGATCCGAAGACCAGATTGTAGTAACATTCTCACCCTGTTGCAGAGTAATGTTGTTTCTTACCGAATTTTTTGTATCACCGGAATTAAACAAAATATCAGTGTTGTCTTCTGCTATTTCAATAGCGTGAATAGCCTCTTTGTAATCGTTAATAATTTGCTCTGCTACTCGGTTAGCGATTGCTTCAATAATATCTTCAGCTGATTCGCCAGAGTTGACATATAGTCCGCCTTTATCAATTTCGTCAATAAAATCTTGGCTGATTTCACTGAATTCTTCATCGGATATACCTACATATTGTAAATCGTGGCTATTGAATGAACCCTTCAAATCGTCCAGTTGCTCAGTAGGATCTTCATTAATGTTAACGACGTAGCGCAAAGGCGAATAAGTATCCCACGCGATATCCTTTACAGCTTCGCCTAATGTCTTGGTAGAGGTGGAGAAAAGCTTCATATTGTCAAATGAAAAAATCGAGATAATCTGACAACCATGACTTATATGACTAACGATTGGACCAAATTCATCGCCATAAGCTTCCGGCAGAGCTAAATTTTTAATGATTTGTTCTCCGTTATCCCACATATTAAGGGCCGTATCCGTTACATTAATTTTAATGCTGTGTTGAGTGGATGCCCCTTTTGTATATGTTCCGATTCGTGTAACGACATCTGTCATTGCACTCAAAGCTCTCGACGGCTCATTGTGCAGAGCGTCCGCGTTCACGCCATTGATCATATATACATTGATAGCGCCTTGAATATATAAAATTGCGTAACCGCTTAATTTTCCTTCACTATCAATCTTCGTATTAAATAGGAAACCTCCGCCTTCCATGCTATGATAATCCACTTTGGATTCATCCATATCGAAGGTGATGATTTTCTTGCCGGAAGGAGTTCCGCTTGTCAGCATAAAATCCTTGTAGGCAGGTGCAGTATAACCGTAGAAGGTTAATGTTTTACCGTCATTAGTAATTTGGACATGGTTATAATCGGCTGTTTCAACCTCCGGGGGAGTGGCATTATACCAGCTTTCGTATCCGGAATGCACATGAGTTTCCTCTACATCCACTGGATTCGCACTTGCATCCATGATGGACACATATTTAGGATTTACGCCCCCTGCTTGCAGCTTGGCTTTAATTGCGTCATTTAATTGGCTTTCAAAATCAGAAGGGTCATATGTATCTATTGTTCCAATATTATAGTAAACCTCTGCTACCGGCGATAGTGCGTGCGCCATTGACGTATTCGTAACTGTTAATAGAAAAACGACTACCATCGCAATCATTTTTTTCTTCATCTGATTCACCCATCCTGTAAATTTAGTAATAATGACTCGTGCCTTTATCCCCATTTCATGATGATTTACGCAGACAACACCCTCCAAATTAAGAATTAAGTACCTTGCAAAAAACGATTCCACTACTAGTTATTCAAGCTGTTGATTACAACATAACAGAGATATCTCTCAAAAATCTCTCAAACGTCACTGCCAGATGGTAGTTTTTTGAGAGATCTTTAACGTATGATAGTATCTATAGGGGTGTGACATAGACATGAAAAAATGGATTGGCTTACTGGGTGCGGTATGTGCCTTAATCGCCATACTCTATATGATTTTTAGTGATGATGATACAAGCGCAGTCCATATAAAAGCTGTAGATGGCATACTAGACCTGCGAGAGCTTACTGGTTCACCATTCGTATCTTTAGCAGGCGATTGGAAATTTACAGCCGAAGCCTTTATCGCCCCGGCTCTCTTTTCGAAAGAAGCGAATAATGTAAAGGTGCCCGGTCCCTGGGCGCCGAATGCACAATGGGGTTCCTATCAGATAACCGTGTATTTGCCTGATCACTGGTCTGATATCGGTCTCCGCGTCCGTAATATTTGGTCTGCTCATACCATCTACATTAATGGTGCAGCAGTCTCGGAAAAAGGAAACGTAGCCGCTTCCAAAAAAGAAACCGTCCCGGATAACCCTGCTTATGAGGTGTACTTTAAACCGGATAGCCGGCAGCTTCTTATTACCGCTCACGTATCCAACTTTTACAATGCAAGAGGCGGCATTATCCTGCCGATCGATATAGGCGACGCTGAGCATATGAAGGAGGACGTGCATCGAGATCTTTCCCTGGAATGGACAGCAGTCCTATGCTTGCTGCTGTTCTGCATGTTCCATATGACCATCTTCCTGCTGCGGACGAAGGATGAAGCATTTTTATACAGCGGATTGCACTTTCTTCTATTAGCGTTAGTCATTGTGCTGCGCGGGGAGCGGCTTTTAATACGTGAATTCCCTTTCTTGCCCTTTGAGCTTTATTTTCGTCTGCAAGACACCGTGACTCTCCTAATGGCTATATTGATTATTGTCTTTATTGCCAAAATGATTCCTAACATTATGAACCGAAAGACGCTGTATCTGCTTTTTCTTCCGGTTCTGGTTTACACCTTTTTAAATGCAATTCTTCCGGCCAGAACCGTGTCGGGCGTGCAATATCAATTCTTTTACTACATCGATGGATTATTCCTGGCCATTATTATTCGTATCATCTATCTAATGATTAAAAATAAAATAGCTATACGCAGAAACGAAGCTGTCATTCTTTTATCCCTGCTTTTGTTTCTAACCATCTTCGCTGTAAGCAGTTCATCAGATAGTTTATTCTTCTCCGGCCGCAACATTTTGAACAGAATCGGATTGATCGGGGGAATTATAACGATGAACGTTTTTCTCGGCATGCGTCTCATGAATCGGGCTGCGGAATCGGAACAGCTGACCGCCCGATTGAAGAAGGCAAACGATGCGAAGGATAATTTCTTGAAGGTCGCTACGCAAGATTTGCAGAGACCCCTGCATGATGCCGGCCATTTAATTAAATCAATTACCCGCGAACACAATCACGAAAAGCAAAGCGAGCAATTATACCTGGCTGAACAGCTAATTGGAAACATGGTATATCTCCTGAGAGATCTGCATGATTTTACCCGTATTCGATTTGATGATTACGCCATCCAGCTTAAATCCACCAATCTTCGAATGGTTATGCTTCATGTTGTCCAGCTGATGCAGCTTACATTTACGAAGAAGAGAATTCAGGTCCACGAAAATATTTCAAAGAAGCTCTATGTATGGGCCGATGAGCAGCGTCTGACGCAAGTATTTTTGCGCATGATGACAGAAATATCTCACGATACCGCAAATGCCAGCCTTACTATAGAATCCATTCGGGATGGCGAGGATGTTCTGCTTCGTGTGACGTCAAACCGCAAGTTAACGACAGCGTTTCGCGAGCGGCAGCCTTCTTCCGGGCTCATGATGACGGAGGAACTTATCCAGCAAATGAATGGGAGTATATCGTATGAACGTAAGGACTCTGGTATCCGGGTTACGCTCAAACTAGCCTTCAGCGAGTTCAAGGAACCGGTTACTGTCGAACCATCCGAATACGACATGCGGCCTGCCTTATCGGCAGAAGACCGAGAGCTGGAAACGATCCTAATCGTTGATGACGATGTGATGCACGCGGAAGTCATGAGGGGCATGCTGAGCGAAACCTACAAAGTACGTATTGCCTATACAGCTCAAGAGGCGCTTGACTATTACAACAATCACCCGGAAATAGCAATGATGGTCATTGATGACATCATCCCGGGCAATATGAATAGTCTCGAATTGCTTCAGCAAATCCGTACGCAAGCACCTTTAATGGATTTGCCGGTCATCATGATGATTTCTTCCGAATACCCAAGGCATATTGAAAAAATCTTTGCATCTGGAGCAAATGATTATTTAATAAAGCCTTTCTCAAAAGAAACATTGATGGCTCGCCTCAATGCCGCCGAACAAACAAAGCAGTCTATGCTGAAAGCTATTGAGTATGAAATGGCCTTTCTGCAAACTCAAATCAAACCGCACTTTTTATACAATGCGCTTAGCAACATTATTTCCTTTTGCTATACGGATGGAGAACGTGCTGCCTACCTTCTGACGATGCTCAGTTCCTTCCTACGTTACATATTTGAATCAAGTCGGGATGGACAATACTCTTCCCTTCAGAAGGAACTAGAAATAATTGAAGCCTATGTGGAAGTGGAGAAAGCAAGATTTGGCGAGCGATTAACATTTGCCTATGACATCAATCCGATAATCGCCGCTGAGAACGTATTGATTCCCAGCTTGCTTTTACAGCCTTTAGTTGAGAATGCCATTCGCCATGGCCTATTCGACAAAGAGGGTCCGGGTCATGTTCAGGTTTCGATTACCTTACAGGAAGCTCACTTATACATACGAGTTACTGATGATGGTGTAGGCATGTCAGCAGCGCAATGCACTCAATTAATGGGGGGAGCGATTGCCAATGCCGGCATCGGATTTACAAATGTGCGCCGGCGCGTGCATGATCTCACCCAAGGCAGCCTGGAGATTAGCTCATCGCCAGGCAAAGGAACAATCATTCAAATCATAATTCCGATCAAGGAGGGACGAAATGATGTGGAAAGTAATCATCGTAGAGGATGAAAAGCCGATTCTGGGGCTGCATGCCAGATTGCTGGAAACCTATGGGCCCTTTCAAATTGTAGGCTGCTTCGAATCGCCGTTCGATGCGCTGCAGGAAATACCGAAACATGATTTGGACGCCCTTGTGCTTGATATTGAAATGCCGAGAATGACGGGACTTCAGCTTGCTCAAACCTTAGTGGATAACGGCATAGACGTCCCTGTAATCTTCACAACCGCTCATCAGCAATATGCTGTACAGGCCTTCCGTGTCCAAGCACTCGATTATATCTTGAAACCGATGACTCCAAATATAGTTAAGCGGCTGGATGAACGGCTTCAGAAGTATTATGGGGTGAAACAGAAGCAAACGAATAAAAATGAACTTCATATCCAGCTTTATGGGGAAGCATACGTTAAAAAAGGGGATCTTCTGGCAAAATGGCCTACTCGCATAACCGAGGAGCTATTCTATTATTTCCTGCTTCATGAAAATAAATTGTGCTTAAAATGGAGAATCATCGATGATATATGGGCGCATGTAGAGGAAAAACGCGCGCTTTCCAATCTATATAATACAATTTATCGGATGCGGCAGCTTTTTATGGAGCTGGATGTGCCTATCGTAATTGATCGGATCAATAACGGATATGTGATGAATACCAATAACAGTATCGTAATCGAGCCCAAGGAAAGGCCGGATGCGCTTCTGCTGGAGTCAAAAGGGTATTTATGGGCCTATCATTTGGAGTCGATTGTTTAGGGCACAAAAAGAATCGCCTAGAGCGATTTCTTTTTGTGTTCAATCTGTCATATTTCGAATTTGGGAATTGTCTGCAACCACTGTAAATTTAAGAAAACTGCAGCCCGCACGCCACATATTGTTTAATTTCTTCCGCATCATCCATGCTCAAGGCCGTATTTGCTATGGATCTCAGAAGTGCTCTGTCATATTGACTTAACAGACTTCTCATTTGCAACATCGCCGCACCGCTTATACTAAATTCATCCAAGCCCATTCCGAGCAGCAGCGGGGCAGCCAAAGGATGAGCAGCCATCTCGCCGCACATCCCAACTTTCTTTCCCTTCTCATGCGCTGCTGTAATGATATTGTGTATCAATCGTAGCACCGCCGGTTGCAGCGGATCGTTTAATTCGACCAAATGAGCAGCCGTTCTACTTGCCGCCATCACGTATTGAATTAGGTCGTTCGTTCCAATACTGAAGAAATCAACCTCATCTGCTAATCGGCTGACCATTAATGCTGCTGCTGGTACCTCGATCATCATACCGATTTCCATCTTTTCATTATACGAAATGCCCTTCTCTTTAAGCTCGCGCTTAATCGCTTCCACTTCGGCTACCGCTTTTCTCCACTCAGACATAGTGGAGATCATTGGGAACAGCAATTTGATGTTTCCGCAACTGCTTGCTCTTAGAGCAGCCCGAAGTTGGGTTCTGAACTGATCGAGATGCTGAAAAGATATACGAATGCCGCGATTGCCGAGGAATGGATTATCCTCTCTCTCCAGCTTAAGTGAAAACAGATGCTTGTCTCCACCCACATCCATCGTCCGAATAACGATTGGTGCCCCTTGACCAAAGACCGAGATTACAGCTCTGTAGGCTTCAAATTGTTCATCCTCTGAAGGAAAGTCCTCTCGCCCCATGAACAAAAACTCAGTTCGAAATAAACCGACTCCATCAGCGCCATTCAGCTTCGCAGTGTGCGCCTCTGCAACCGAACCAATATTGGAGACGACTGCTGGAAACGGCTCTTTTTCTGCTAAGGAAAACGAATGTGTATCTGGCGACGATTCCTCGGACTTTTCAAATTCTATCAACTTCTGATACATGCATTGCAGTGCCTCATAGGAATCTATCATTAATGAACCTTCCGTTCCATTCAACAGCAGCCACTGGCCATCATGTATATCAAGTAGCCCTTCTTTTATTCCCACTACGGCAGGTATGCCCATGGAACGAGTTATGATAGCCGAATGAGACATTGTCCCTCCGGCCGCCATTGCCAGACCCGCTATTACTTTGGGATTCAGCCGTACGGCTTCCGAAGGCGTAAGATCATCACATAGCAAGATCAGTCCCGCCTTGTCTTCAAGCGCTTTAAACTCCTCCTCTTCTCCCCGTAAATTACGGATGACTCTGCGGCACACATCCTCTACATCTACCGCTCTCTCTTTCAAATAATCGTCATCCAAAAGTTGAATGTCCTTTATGATTTCCTTCATCGTTAACTCAACGGCTAGCTGGGATGAGTAATATAACTGCTTGATTTTGTCCCTTGCAACGCCGATCAATGCTGCATCTTTCAAGAGAAGCATCTGCACTTCTATAATTTCCGCATCGTCCTTCCTATTTTCCATCAATAAGCTTGAATGGATATTATTTAAATCTCTGCAAGCTTGATCAACCGCAGCATCAAAACTTTTCAATTCAGAAGGAACCATGGACGGTTTGATCATCGCGTTCCCTTGCGGACACCGCGATGCCGTCCGTATAATAAATGCTTGACCGAATGCAACCCCCTCGGACGCTGATATTCCTGTCAAATGCATGCTTTCAACCTCCAAGGTTGTGATTATTACATTCATCGAACTGCAACCATGATTGAACTTACGACTGCTGTTGGTATTTTAATGTTTTGAAGTTAAGATCATTCCAATTTCCTCTATTGCAAGCTCTGCGTGTTCCCCTTCAGCAGCAACAATAATCTGATCCTCAAATTTGGCCCCTATTGAAATCATTGCCACCAAGCTTTTAGCGTTGAACTTAATTCCCTTCTTTGTTAAATATATATCGCAAGGGTAACGAACAGCAGCCTCAACAATCTTCCTGGCAGGACGTGCATGAATACCCGTTATGTTTGTAATTGTGTAGGTTTTTTGCATAGAAGCACTCCTATAATATTGATTTAATTCTATCCTTCAGCTTTTCCGCTTCCATTCCGAAGATCGCCTGTATGGATCCTTTGCCCAAATGAATGACGCCCGCTGCTCCCAATTCTTTTAGCCTTTGCTCATCCACAAGCCCCTCATCGCGAACGATAACCCGCAAACGTGTAATGCAAGCATCAATGCTTTGGATATTGACCACACCGCCAAGCGCGTGAGCCACCATAACAGCGGTATTCTCACCTGCTGAAATTCGTTCATCGGTTATCTTCACTTTGTTCCCGTCACTTTGCTCCCGGCCAGGGGTCATCAAATTCAATTTCACTATCATAATACGGAAGAGAAAATAATACCCGACTGCAAAGATCATCCCGAACGGTATGATGAGTAAAGGTTTCGTTGCAAGCGGAAAATTAATGGCATAATCTATAAAGCCAGCTGAAAAACCAAATCCATGCTTAATGCCAAGCTCAGCGGCAATAAACGCACTTATCCCCGTAAGGATTGCATGGACAACATATAATAGCGGGGCAGCGAACATAAATGCGAATTCCAGCGGCTCTGTTATACCGGTCAAGAACGATGCTAACGCAGCACTTAGAAAAATCGATGAAATAAGCTTTCGTTTTTCAGGCTTTGCCGAATGAACGATAGCAAGTGCAGCCGCCGGAAGCGCAAACATCATGATTGGGAAAAACCCGGTCATAAACAGTCCCGCTGCAGGATCTCCAGCGAAAAAACGATTGATGTCGCCGCGATATACTTGCCCGCCGGCTTCGACATAAGTCCCGATTTGGAACCATGCAATATTATTCAAAATATGATGAAGACCAAAAGGAATCAGCAGCCGATTGGCAATCGTATAAATTAAAGCGCCAATGCCTCCAAGGCCGGTAATCCACTTTCCAAAATCATTCAGAATGACCTGGACTGGACCCCATATCAAGCCTAACCCAACCGCGATAAATACCATCGAAAATGAAGTAATGATCGGAACAAACCTTTTGCCCGAAAAAAAGCCAAGCCAATTTGGCAGTGTAATATTGTAATATTTTTTATAAAAGAAAGAAGCGACAAGCCCTGCTAGTATGCCCCCCATAACACCCATATTCAGCTCGGCGTCCAGCATAGACCAGCGCGAAAATACTTTTGCAACTTCGACAAACACAAAATTCAAGACCAAATGAGCAATAACAGCAGCCAATGCTGCAACCGCATCCCCTCCGACACCTATCCCGATACTGATCGCGAAGATAAGTGGGAGATTGTCGAAGATAGCAGAACCGCCTGCATCTAAAAATGGGGCAATATACGTATTTAGCCATCTACCGAAATCGCCGAAATGAAAGTCTTTCTCGTAATCGATATTGCCGAACCGAAGCAGAATAGATGCCGCAGGCAAGACCGCGACAGGCAACATCAAGGATTTTCCGATTTTTTGCAGGAAAGCAAACATACTTGAATCTCTCCTTAGCCAACTGACTTATTTCAGTGCGATACGTAATACATTTGGCTCCGCTGCTCGAACTTCGCGGTAATCACATTCAATATAATCAATAAGCCGCTCTCCGATGGCGATTACAATAACATGCGCGACATATCCCGCCTTGCGAATGTTATGAATATCGAACTCCATAAGAGTCTGCCCCTCTGTTACGATGTCATCTGTCTTAACCGACACATGGAAGCCTTCGCCTTTTAGATCGACTGTATTAATTCCGATATGGATAAGAAACTGTAATCCAGATGAATGCTCAATCAATATGGCATGCTTCGTATCAATAACATGACTTACTCTGCCTGTAACAGGTGCAACTACGCAGCCGTTCAAAGGTTCTATTGCTACTCCCTTCCCGATCAATTCGCGGGAAAAGGCTTCATCCTGTACCTCGTGAAGCGGAAATAATTTACCAGCAACCGGTGCCACAGCCGCAACATAGTCCTGTTTTTGTTGCGTACGATCCAGCCATCTCTGAAACATTGTGCATCGGTCACTCCCTTCCAATTGGAGGCTGGACCTGAAGAAGACGGTGTAAATGTACGGCCAAATAGCCAATCTCATCCTCAGAAACTGTAACGTCCAGTTCTTCTTTAATTAGCCCGGTTATTTGGGTGGCAAGTGCAAATAACTTTGGATAATGGGTTTTTATTTCCGCTGTCAACGGATTATGAATATGACGACCTGTCAGCAGTCGCTCAAGCGTTCCCCGAATATGTGTAATGAGTCTTATGTAATCGCTTCCCATTCTTTGCAACCTTGCTTTCATTTGTTGCTCAATATACTCTACGATTCGATTCAAAAGCCCGGTTATTCTCACCAATTGTCCTACGGTTACATTACCGGCACAAGAATGCACATGAAGCGCCAAAAAACCTACCTCGTCTTCCGGAACAAGAATACCGAACCGTTCACTAATCATAATGGCGGCTTGGGCGGCGATCTCATACTCCAGCGAAAAACTCATTTTGGTCTCGTGAAGAAACGGATTAATGATTTCCATCCCGTTTTGCAATCGGTACATAGCAAATTGAATATGATTTGGGAGCGCAAAATAGACTTTAGGCTGCACTGGCGTGCCCATCCTCTCTTTTACGCTTTCGATAATCTGCTCCGAGATTTGAATAACTTCCGGGTCAATGTTCTCAACCAGCTCCTGAAATTGTTGGGCAGGCTGCTCCTCATCCAACCGGTATCGCTTCTCGATCCGAGGATCTTCCATATCGACCCACTTGCTTCCTTTGAAGTCAAATCCGATGCCTTTGCCAACTAAAACGTACTCCTTGGACGCTCCGGGGTCTAGAGTCAGAATGACGTTATTGCCTACGATGCGATCAATTTGCAACATTCCTTTTCTGGACAAATCCATCCCTCCTGCGGAATATAGACTAGCACAAAAAAAGAAAAAGCCGAAGACTTCGACAAAAAGTGGTGTCGAATATCTTCGGCTCATGCCTAGTCAACTAGTAACACGCCTAATATTTTTATATATTATTATACGCTTCTCTTTATGTCAATAAGACTTCCAACTTTTCACTTTTTTTCAAAAGTTATTTTTTTTAGTTGACAAACTTTACTAACCCGATATATGCTAATTCCAGCCGAATACGTAAGGCAACATAACGTGCAACCGCAAGGGCATGAGTTATGTAAGCAGTGATTATGCTTACACAACTTGTGCCTTTTTTGTGTTCACGCTGTGCTGCCACATACCAGAAAATGGCAATTGAGATGAAAAAGGAGTCATGAATGATGTTCAAAAAACGAATGTTTGTGTATGGGATGATCTTGCTGTTAATACTTTCACTTGCTGCTTGCGGCAGTAAAACTGACAACCAATCGGGGCAATCCTCACCAACCCCGGCCTCCAGCAATACTCCGTCCAGTGAACCAAGCACGAACGCGGAAAAAGCCGGCTTAACCGGCGAATTCGAAATTCAATACTTCGTTGGCGGTTATGGCGACGCTTGGTGGCTGGAAGTAATCGAAGCATTCCAAAAAGCCAATCCTGAGCTTAAGATCAAACAATCTGCAGGGCCAAAAATTAATGAGCAAATGAAGCCTCGCTGGATTCAAGGCAACCCGCCTGATGTTGTCTATATTGATGGAGCCGGTTCTAACGAGCGCCAAATGATCGATGATGGACAGTTGCTTGATATTACAGACTTTCTGAGTACAGCCAATAACGTGGATGGCGAAAAACTAACAGATATTCTCATTGCACAGCCAACGGCTTATGAGGGCGGCAAAAGCTATACGCTCCCGCTTGTATTCGGCTCATGGGGACTTTTCTACGATAAGGCGCTATTCCGTGAGAATGGCTGGTCCGCTCCTAGCAACTGGGGTGAATTTATCGAAACTAGCGAGAAGATTAAAGCATCTGGCATACCTGCCTTGATTCATACTGGCGTTTATCCATACTACATTAACGGCGGACTGCTTGATTCCGCAATTGTCGCAGCCAATGGAGGGGACGGCTCGATCCTAACGCGCCAAGCAAACCTGGAAGAAGGCAGCTTCTCTGGTGAACCGGTGAAAAAAGCGCTGAATCAAATCATTGAGCTTGTCGACAAGCAGTTGATTGACAAAGGCTCCGTATCCTTGAATCATACCGATTCACAAGCACAATGGCTGCAACACAAAGCCGGATTCATTCCGAATGGTCTGTGGCTCGAGAACGAAATGAAGAAGGATATTCCAAGCGGTTTTGAATTCGGTTTCCTTCCTTCGGTCGCCCAAGATGTGGGTCAAAATAACATTGTCATTCCTTACACGAATACGATTGCCATTGCCAAAGATGCGAAAAATCCTGAAGCGGCAAAAGCATTCCTCGAATTCGCGTTCACTAAAGAAAATGCGATACGCTGGGCAGAACTAACAGGAGCGCTTATGAACATTAAAGCAGATCTTAGCTCTTCCTCTGCAAGCGAAGTCGTCAAAGATGCGATGAGCTTCTTTAACTCTAATCAAACGACTGTTGCTCCCGTTGCCGTACTGAATGCGGACGTCGAAAAGGTGAAGCAAGACGCGATTGTAGCCTTGACTGTGGGCAAAATCACGCCTGAAGAATGGATGAAACGCATGGAAGAAGCAGCAGCAAAAGCACGCAAGCAATAATTTCGATATACAAACGCATAGTGACAAACAAGCAGCCAATAAGGAAAATGCCTGCCATACGAATGGCCTCTCCCTTATTGGCTGTCTGATTGATCGACAGGTTAAGAAAGGTGAACGCGATGGCACAACAAACTAGACGCAATGCATTTATTATATTTTTCTTGCTACCCACTTTTTTGTTCTTCTGTTTATTCACCTTGTATCCAATCGTGAAAGGCATTCATATTTCTTTATTCGATTGGTCCGGCAGCTCGAAGAACATGGATTTCATCGGCCTGGATAACTTTCGCGAGCTGTTTAGCGATCCGATTATTTGGACGGCAATCAAAAACGATTATTTCCTTGTTGTCGGCAAGGTTATCGGCATCATGCTGCTTGCAACCTTCTTCGCAATAGCCGTTACACGCCTGAAGGTAGCGGGCAGTAAATTTTATCGGGTTCTCTTCTTTATTCCGAACGTGATATCTGTCGTCGTCATCGGTGTGCTATGGCGATACGTCTATAATCCGAATATGGGCTTTATCAATTCCTTCTTGTCGCTGTTTAGCAGCGAGCCGGTTCAAATTACTTGGCTGGGATCCGAGAACCTGGCCATGTGGTCACTACTGTGGCCTTCCATTTGGGCAGGTATCGGCTTTTATATGATTTTGTTAATTGCCGCGATATTAAGCATTCCAGCTGACCTTTATGAGGCTGCCAATCTGGACGGCGCTTCTCAGGGCAAACAATTCTGGTCCGTAACCCTGCCTTTGATCTGGGAGCAGATGAAGGTCAGTATTCTGCATATCGTCATGACTACCTTGAATGGTTCTTTTATTATCGTCTGGATTATGACCGAGGGCGGCCCTGACAACTCTACTCAAGTTATGGGATCTTATTTGTATCAAATGGGCTTCCGGCAATATCACATGGGATATGCAGCTGCGATTGGCGTGTTAATTCTTGTGCTTTCCCTAATTACTACACTAGTTCTTCAGCGCCTGCTTAGCAGAAATACTACCGAATTGGCTTGAGGAGTGAAATTGACAAAATGATCTTAAAAAAACAAAATCCGTTGGTTCGCATCATCACTAACGGAATACTGCTCTTATGGACTGTCGCGGTACTATACCCTCTTCTCTGGACTATGATGGGCGCTCTAAAAGATAACCAGCAGTTCTTGCTCAAGAACCCTTGGGCGCTGCCGGAATTTCCGTTGCTTTGGTCCAATTTTACTTATGTATGGAGTAAATACGGTTTTAGCGGCTTCTTTATCAATTCAATCATCGTAACCATTTTCAGCATCGCACTATCTGTTTTTCTCGCTGCTACGACAGCTTATGTATTAGCTAGGTTTACTTTTAAAACGGGACGCACGCTGTACTACTTATATCTGTCTGCTATGATGATCCCTATGATTCTAGGCCTTATTCCGCTGTTTTTCCTATTGAATGACATGGGGTTAATCAACACGCTAGCTGGTCTGATTATCGTTTACACCGCCAGCGCACTGCCCTTCGGAATATTTGTACTCGTCAGCTTTTTCAAAATGCTGCCAAAGGAACTGGAAGAAGCGGCTTTCATTGACGGCGCCGGTTACTCGCGCACCTTCTTTTCCGTCATGCTGCCGCTGGCCCGCTCCGGCTTAATATCCATAAGTATTATGAATGGGTTAAATATATGGAACGAATATATTATGGGAACGGTGTTCGTCAACGATCCGAAGCTGTATACACTGCCGGTCGGCATTGCCGTCATGCAGACGGAAATGCAGTATCGGACGGAATGGGGACCGCTATTCGCCGGCCTGCTGCTTTCCATCGTCCCGGTTCTCATCGTTTATATCATATTCCAACGACAAATCGCGGAAGGCGTAACCGCCGGCGCCGTAAAATAAAACAAACTAAAGGGATATCCCGTAGTCATTTGACCTTGTGGATATCCCTTGCATTATTTAATCAGTGACTATTTTTAAAGCTACTGCAACCAGATCCCCCCAATCAATACCCCCGTCTCCGTTCAAAACGGCTTGCTTCACAATGCCCCAATCCGAATTGGCCGCGGTTTGCCGTAGGTTGTCTCTACAATAGCCAAATATCTATCGCTCATTTTTACATCGCCTTCCAAGCTAAATAGGGGATATCCACGGTCGATTGAACGCAGGATATCCCCTTGCATCTTATTCGGTTAAATACGACTATTGCTTGTGACTGGCCTGGTTAGCTGCGGCGTTCGATTGCCTTCAACAGCAGCGTAACCGATTCGGCGCGCGTAGCCGTATGATTAGGAGCGAACCTGTTAGCTCCAATGCCGTTCACGAGACCTTCCTTGATCGCCGCTTCCACGGATGCCTTAGCCCACTGCGGAATATCCGAGTCATCCTTGAATGAGGTTTGTTCAACAGCTTCTGCATTCAGCTTCAATGCCCGTACAGCCATTAATACCATCTCGGTGCGGCTAATTTTTGCATTCGGCCGGAAAGTGCCATCTGTATAGCCGTTAATAATACCGGCTTCAACTGCTTGAGCGATCGCTTGCCTTGCCCACTGGCCAATATCCGCTTGATCGCTAAAATTCAATACTTGGTCACTTCCTTGCAGTTTCAAAGCTTTGGTCAGCATAACGATAAACTCTGCCCTTGTAATCTCGGCATTTGGTCTGAATGTGCCGTCCGGATATCCGTTAACGAATCCTAGCACAACTGCCTGCTGAATAGACTCCTCAGCCCAATGCTTCGTTACATCTACGAAAGTCACTTCGTTGGAATCGTCGATGCTCTTCACTACAAATACGGCAAATGTTCCGAAGCGATCTACTTGAGCTGTAACCGTATTTCCGCTTACGTCACCGCCGATTTCTATCCATTCTTTCTCCGATTCATCATAGATAAACAAAGACGCTTTAGTACCGGCAGCCAGCTTGCTTGAATCGAAGTTTACCGTAACCGTAGCCGGCTTTTTAAGCTCATCGGTCAGATTATTCGAGACCTCAATGACAGAACTGATCAATTCGTCCTGATTGCGTACAAGAGCACTCGGATCAGTGATCTTCTTCAGCACGAGATGAAGCGTCTTGCCTGTTGATTCGCTTGGTATCGCAATCGTCATTTCTTTATTCAAGCTAACCGTTCCCGATTGTCCGGGAGCAAGAGTCAATTCGCCTTCCGGCTTGCTTCCCGGGATTGTAACTGGCGGCGTAACTACCGTTGCCGCTGTACCGATATCATCGGCAACAACCTTATAAGTGTAAATCCCACTAGCCGGAGTAGAATCGGTTTCTTTCACGCGAACTTCGATCTTGTCTCCTGCAACGAGCACCGGAGTTGCCAAAGTCTTTTGCGCTTCTCCCGTTCCCGAGGTCCACGCTTGTTTTTCCGCATTGGACTCACCAATAATTCTAAACTCCAAAGCAGTACTTATCGTAATCAGAGTTTGGCCCACTGCTGCGTTCACGGCCGGCCGGGTAATGGATACATCCTTCGCAGTCGGCGTATCTGGTTTTTCCATTCCCGGGACTTCTGAAGTGTTATAGGCTTCAATCGCATGATTTAATGCGACAACCACTTCATCTACCGCCTCTTGTGTCGCCAATTTATTTTCGATAAGCTTCTTGGCCAGTGCGATTGCCGCTTCCAGCGCCTCCCGCGCCGATCTTGGATATTGACCCGGCTCATCACCTTGCACCGTTTCTTCTAATCTTTTTGTTGCCGTTTCAATAGTTTTTGCCAATTTGGATTTGTCTGCAGCATAAGCTTCTATCTCATAGATCGAGTATCCCCAACCTGCATTAAACGGCTCCATCGCAAAGACGCGAATGTATTGAACAGGCCGTCCTCCGATATCGCTAATTGTAATCTTGCCGCCGGTAAATTCCGTGATCTCTTTCATATCGAAATATTCTATGCCATCCAAAGAGCCTTGCAATTTGAACAACTTGGCATAAGCTGCTTCCCAGGAAATGTACACCTCAGACAGTGTGTACGGATGGCCAAGGTCAACAGATATCCATTGTTCCTTAGAGCCATGCAGGCCGCTGTCTTCATTCGATCCTAATCCCGTTGCTTTCTTGGAGGACCAGCGGCTGGATAGATCTTTATCTGTACCGTCAACCGCCTTATCTCCCGTCCGGGTACTATCGGGGTATACGCTTGAGGTAGATGTCGGCTTGTGCAGAGCCAGGTTTTCCCTCCGATTATCCCTGTCTTCCCCTGTAGTCCGAGTAATTGTTAAGTTATCAATGCGTCCCATTGCCTGGTTCATGATCTTCTCCGTAGGCAGCACAAAGCTGGACGAGTAACGAATATTATTAATAGGCTCCTTAGTGCTTTCTGCTACTCCAACGGATTCACCATTCACATATAGCTTCGTCATACTGGTATTGGATTCACTGGATCCTGTCCTGTACGTCAATTCCTGCGCCAGTTCAATGTTAACCCATTCGCCCGCAGGCAACTCGTAATCAAACAGAAATTCATAAGCAATCCCCAGTTCACCGCGCTTGAACCCCAGCTTCCCGGTGCCGTTCATATTGGCATACAGGCTTCCGTCCTTCCCTGAGAACAGCTCGGTATTCTCCGGAATTTCGGATAGATTAATATCCAAAGACACCGTATATGGGAATCCGACACTGTCAAACGGCAGCGAAATATAACCGTCCCCATTCAAGGCAATTCCATTGTTATCGGTACCTTTGTCAAGTATCCCGTTTACAACCTGTGCATCGTACCTGTTAGGCGAACCGTCTTTTGAGTACCCTCCATCCAGTTCATCAAACGTATATTTCGCAATAACATCGCCATCCGATCGGACATATCGCCCCGGATTGGCTCCTCCAGCGGTATGATATAAAGCTTCTACGCGTTTCAAGAATTGTTCGGCAGTTTGTCCCTCTGTTTTTTCACCGTACCACGTTTTTTCGGCTACAATGGCAACCGCGGGTTTCATTCGATCGAAAACATCGAATTCAGAGAATCCTCCGCCAAATGATGTCATATCGTTCCAGATTGCGAACTCGGCGCCTTTGGTTTGCGGGTGGGCCATCGGCATAATAGCCGTTCCAGCTGTGTACTTGGGGTCCTCGAAATTATTGACATCGAAATTATTGTACAAATTCGTTAAATTCAGCCGATCCGGGAAATTGGCATTCGAGCCTGGCACAATATACAGCCAGCCGCCATCGGTATTAATAATGTCGTAGCCAGCCTCATACATTTCCTTAACATCTGATCTGGCTGGTGACCAAATGTTCATTGTAGCTTGATTGGTGACCGGCGTCTTGCCGTTGTACCCTCTAGTGCCCAGCTCGCCCCAGATCCTCGTTTCGTATCCCTTTCCGTTAACATATTTAATTAATTTGTCCGTATAAGCGCGCATCTCCTCCGAGTAGGCCTTATCGTATTCATCTGTTCCAACATGAAATTTTTTGGACTGAATAACCGGATCCTCTCCATCCAAATACTCATCCAGTAAATCCAATACAATATTGACTGTATGGGCATCACGAATGTCAAGGGATCCTCTCTTCAGCATCTTCACCCCGGGTATAGCTCTGAATACCTCCGAATGATAAGGCGTATCGATTTCTGTAACGACATCGATCCCGAACTTTTTCATATCGATCTGATACTGCTTGTACTCTTCCTTGGTGTAGTATCCGTCTTGAGATACAATCTGCGGGTATTTTGTACTTTCCAAACGAAACGCGGAATAGCCGGAGGTGCCCCAATAATCATTCACGTGAATCTGTACTTCATTCAACTTGAACCAAGCCATGTAAATCGACATTTCTTGAATATATTCAAGCGGAATATACATTCTTCCGACATCGATCATGCCCGCTCTGACTTCATATTTCGGATAATCGCGAGCGAATCCTTTCGGCACACTGCTATGATCTTTATCCTGATAAAGAATTTGCGTAATCGAAATTCCGCCATACAATACTCCTTTAGCTTGTGAGGACGAGATAACAATTTTGTCATCGATGTCGAGGGTATAGCCCTCTTCACCAAGAATGGCTTGTTTACCATCCAGTGCCAACACAATATCGCCTTGCTGTGCCATTCCAGTGTCAATTTGAATATCCTTGTTAAGCATACTTTTAAAGTACATTTGTATCGTCTGGGCCGTTTCATTCAAGGTATCATCGACCACCACAATCCTTGAACTTTCGGTGATCGTGAAACTACCTGTATGACCTTTCCATTCACGCAAGCCCGGCAACACGGGGGGAACGAGGTTATCTCCGGCTTCTTGCACATATTGTCCGGGGATAACAATATTAATATCCGCTTCCGATGTTGCGAAATCACTTGGATCATACTTGTTTTCAACCTTGTAGAGCACATTGACATCCATAGCAACCAATGGTTGATAGACCGAACCATCCATGGCGATGATTTCCTTCGTATCCGAGCCAAATAAACTGATTTGATAGTCGTCATGAACAGTTGGCAAAATAAGCTTCTTGCCATCCCCCGATAGTTTTAGTGCCTGTTCTTCAGCTGTTTCCAGTACATTCTCCGCTGTAACTGGTCTATCTTTGTATGCTTCTATTTCATAAATACTGGAGCCAAAAGTTCTAATGCCATCCGAATGCGTCCATTGTTTATATTGTTGATATTTAATATATCTGACAGGCTGACGATTGAAGATGATTTCCTTTATCTCGCTAATCGCGCCTGCCCGACCATTTGTTACCTTATATACGCTTTCATACTGATTGCCGTCAGGCGAAACGAAGACTTCGTAATCGGGCGAGATGGCATGGAAGCTCAATTTAATTACGCTAACCTCAACGCCTGCGCCCAGGTCGACGATTAGCCATTGATCATCAGCCTTATCTGCCGACCAGCGTGTGGCCAAATCTCCGTCTACAGTCTTTTCACCGGCAAATTGCGGATACTTCCAGTTCGCCCCGGTCTTGCCCCCCTCAACTCCCGAGTAGGTAACGGGTTTCCCAAGAGCTAAATTTTCGTTGGACTCCGCACGCTTCGTCTTTAGCTGATCGATGGCCTCGACTAAGCTTTGGATAGCCTCATCAATCTCAGCTTGTTCTGCATCAGCATGAACAAATACGTACTCTGCCTTCTGTATGCTATCTTGTAGAAGCGCATAACTTTCTTCCGTATATTGTACAGCCTGATAGCCTTTCGCTTCATTTAAGCGGATCTCCAACAATTCTTTGGAAGGAACCGATGGAGCTTCGTTCGCATATTTGTTATACACTTCCAGCTCGCGAATACTAGAGCCAAAATATCTAACCCCATCCGAATGCAACCATTGTTTATATTGTTGATATTTAATATATCTAACAGATTGGCGGTCAAAGGTGATTTCTGTAATCCCGATATTCGTGCCTTCCGGGCCGTCCGTTACCTTATATATGCTTTCATATTGAGTACCGTCTTGCGAAACAAACACTTCGTAATCGGGCGAGACGGCGTGGAAATCAATGACGATTTCATTCACTTCTTGCACTTTACCCAGATCGATGATTAACCATTGATCGTCTATCTTTTCCCCCGACCAGCGTGTGCTCGCATTCCCGTCTACAACCATTTCACCGACAAATTGCGGGTACTTCCAATTGTCACCTGCTTTTCCGCCTTCAACACCCGAGTAGGTGACCGATTTCCCCAGCGCTAAATTAATAGGATTCGATTCGCCTCCCTCCGCTGATATCGCTATTCCCTGAAACATGTTGACGATTAACAAAAGAACACAAAGGATTGCGACATTCATTTTTCCCCTTGCCCTGATTTCCATGTAAACCCTCCTTAGATTTCGGTTAATGAATCTAATCCAGCAATTAGTTGAACCCAAGTATGACGACTGTGGCATTTGGCAAAAGCCATACCATTCTTCTTTTCTTCCCCCCTTATTTTTTTGTTTTGCGACATTGGCCGTCACCCATGATCGCGAGTCCTGAACTAGGCCCTCATAGACCAGTTGTGTAAGTTTGGCTATTTTTGTGAACACAAAAAGGGGCATTAGTAAAAAGTACATACTTTTTACTAATGCCCCTTATATCTAGCCCTCTGGGTAACACGTAAATGTCATATTTAATTTACATCGAACCATATCGCTTGATTTACTTCATGATCCTTATATTATAGCAGAACCCCACCCCTGTCAAGATTTGTCACATGTCCTGGCAGCACGACACTTCGACAAAATTATATGCTGGCCAGCTGTTTATAGCTACAACCATAAAGTTTGATTAAGGTAGCATTAATTGACTCCCAAATCATTATATGAAATTATATTGATGGGTGATGACATGATGGAGTTAATAAATAACAGAGATACGGATTGTATGGCTGGCAGCAGGGGAGGCAGCCGCAAAGGGGCAGGCCGCAAGCCAATAGGTACAACTCGAAAAATATCATTAACCTTGCCGCAGGAATGCTGGGAAGAAATAGACCGCTACTGCCGCAAAGGCGATTATTCCGTTTCCGAGGTGCTGAGATCCATTATAGAAGACAACCTTCATAATGCCGATCTCTTATAATTAGTAGGCGAAGGAGGTTCAATTTTATGATTCGGAACTATTTAGACTTAGAAGATGGACGACTTTTTTACGAAGTTTCCGGAAAAGGAGATCCCATCTTACTCATTCATGGAAACTTTAATGACCATCAAATCTGGAACGATCAGGTTGACACTTTTTCCGCACATTATAAAATAATCCGCTATGATTTGCGGGGATATGGTCTTTCCAGCACACCAAACTCTTCATTCGCTAATTTCGACGATCTAAAGGCACTAATTGAGCACCTAAAACTCCATAAAGTTACTCTAATCGGTTCTTCCTTGGGTGGTGGCGTTGCTATAGATTTTGCTCTCACGTATCCCCATCTGGTTCAAGCTCTTATTCTGGCCTCGCCCTCTATAAACGGCAAACTTTATCCTATTAACATGACGTGGCAAGGAATTAAAAATTATTTCAATGTTCGTCTGAATGGACATGAGAAAGCTATCGAAGCATTCATCACAAATCATTTCTGGCAATACTTCTTTCCTTCCGAAAGAAAAGAAGAAGCTCGAAAAAAGGTGCTCGATAATGTCAGGAAAACTAGCAACTTCTGTCGCTTCTCTCCAAACCTTTCTGCCGCTGTTAAACCCTACGCCATCAGCCGGTTACGAGAGATTAACATTCCGGCCCTTATAATCACTTCTGATCAAGATCATCCATTTAACATAAAGACTGCCGAAAACTTGCATAAAAGCATAGAGCTATCATCCAAAGTCATGATGCAGAACTGCGGCCACCTCCCCTTTATCGAGGAACCGCATGAATTCAATCAATTAGTTCTTGATTTCCTTTCAAATACATAGCAATTTAAAAATTTATGGAGGCTACACTATGTTACCTTCAGACATACAACTGCACATGTGACGGGTTGTCCCTATTGTTTGCTAATACCCCAGCAAATAAATCGCAAGAAAGCAGGCCACTCGCAGCCGGCTTCAACCATTATCTTTTGTAAGCTCTCCGTAATTCCTCAAGATCAAATTTCTTCATATTAAGAAATGCTTTTGTTACGGAAGCAATTTGCTCCGGTGTACCCTTGCTCAACATCTCGTCCATCTCTCTCGGCACGATTTGCCAGGACAAGCCATACTTATCTTTCAGCCAGCCACATTGCTCGGCTTCAGGAACTGCAGAGAGCTTTTCCCAGTAGTAATCAATTTCATCTTGCGTGTCGCAATACACCATGAAGGAAGTTGCCTCGTTGAAACTAAACCTATGCTCATGCGCACTGTCCATTGCGGCAAACCATTGATTCTCAAGCATGAAATCAGCGAACATGATCGTCCCTTCTTTATCGGGCTCCATGCCTTTGGGGTAGCGAGCAGTAAATCCCTGCCTGGAATTCTTAAATACTGACAAGTAAAAATCTATCGCCTCTTCTGTTTTACCGCATACATTACCGACAAACAATATCGACGGTATTATCGTAGGGCGTTCTTCGCCATCCGGGTTAGTAAGAATTAACTGCCACGTTAGCCCGTACTTGTCCTGAATCCAGCCATATCTCTCACTGAATGGATACTTATCAAGCGGCATTAAGGCTGTTCCGCCATCGGATAGTTTATTCCAAATCTCATCAATTCTCTCTCTCGCATCTTTGTCTCGAGAAGGGTCAAAATTAATCATGAAAGACACCGACGGATTGATTTTAAAATAGGGTCCTGCGCTGATCGCCATAAACTTCTGACCCCATATTTCAAAAGAGACTATTTCACTATCGCCTGATGGTGTATTTTGTAATGTAGTTACATTCGTAATGTTTGAGTCCGGGAACAAGGAAGCGTAAAACTCTGCTACTTCTTTTGCCTCCTTGTCGTACCAAAGATGCGGAACGATTTTTTGATCTGTTAAACGAATTGACATTATTCAGCAGCCCCTTTATGGAGAAATTTTGAACCCCTATATTGTTATATACCATAATTAAGCCGTTCAAACACTAGTTAGGAATAAACGAATTACATATTGGAAAGTAAATATGCCCATTCACTTATCTCCGCTCCTACATACAATGTTTTAGCCCATCAATAAAGGAGTGAATAGATCATGCCATTTTTACCACCCACAGGTCCACCAGGATTCCCTGGATTCCCTGGATTTCCAGGGCAGCCGGGGCAGCAAGGGCCCACGGGACCTACCTCACCTCCCCCGGGATTCATCCCTCAGCAGCCTGCGGTCTCGCCACTTGCTGTCGACCCTGGTGCGATTGCTGGCTGTTTATTCCGGAATACGTACGTTTGGCTCGTGAATAGAAATCAATTCTGGTTTTTCCCGATTTTCGTAGGGCGAACCTCGGTTGCGGGGTTTCAGTGGAACGGAAGGTTTTGGATGTATACTGGTTTGAGTTTGCAGTCAATCCAATCATTCACCTGTTTCTAAATAAACTCTAGAAAAAGCTCCGTTCCGCTAGGAATGGAACTTTTTCGTGTTTGTTTACAGCTGGTTCTTCAGTAACTTGCATTTTGTAACAGCAAAAATCCGCAGCCTCATGAGGTTGTGGATTTACATGTTATTTGCTGCTAAAGCGAGTGACAAACGAAAGACCGTAACATTCTGTTAGTTTCATCTTGGCCCTCTTACTCCTACATAGCGTTCTCTTGCCACTACTTCAGGACGTGATGTATGGAAGAAGCAGTATTCGCGATGAGGCTCATACACCGTCATTTCTTCAATAGAACGTTGACCACCAACGCTATAGAACTACAGACTTCCCGCCGTCAATATTCACTGAGGTTCCCGTTACAAAGGATGCCGCTGCAGAAACTAGAAAAACGATAACATTAGCGGCTTCTTCAGCCTGGCCAATCCTTCCAAGTGGAATTTGGTGCTGAGCATCTCTCGCAAACTGCTCCCATGTCAGTTCAGGAGCAGAAGCTTTCCAAAAGCGCTCAGTCTGATCACTTCGAATCATACCAATACAAACCGCATTGACGCGAATATTGTCCGACGCCAAATCCTTGCTCATCGCTTTAGTAAGAGCTAATCCAGCTGCTCTGCTTACTGAAGACGGAAGTGAAGAGGCACCTGGCGCTTTGCCGCTTATTGCCGTCACATTAACAATAGCTCCGCTACCTGCATTCCTCATAAAAGGTATTGCGGCTTGAGAGAAGTAAACAGTACCCATCAGCTTCAGATCGATATCGCTATCCCATTTTCCCCTTCCCACTTTGTCAAAAGGTTGAGCCGCCGCTGAACCTGCATTATTAATGAGGATATCAATGCCACCGAGCTGCTCTGCCGCCGTTACTACTGCACGTTGTGCCTCTGTTTCTATACTAACGTCCGCTGTAATAATGAATGGTGCTACGCCTGTATGCTCAGTAATCCGTGCTTTTGCTTTCTGAAGCGATTCTTCATTTCGTGCAACAATAGCAACCTGCGCCCCTTCTTCGATAAGTAATTTTGCTGTAGCAAACCCTATCCCCTTGCTTCCCCCAGTAATGATTGCTTTTTTCCCTTTTAACCCCAGATCCATGCTAACTACATCCTTTCATTCGTTTTTTTAGAATTTATTGTTCATAGTTTCTAATAATAATAACAGCGTTATGTCCACCAAAACCAAATGAATTTGACATTGCCGTCCGCAGTGAAGCTTTTCTGGAAATATTTGGCACATAGTCAAGATCGCATTGTTCATCCTGCTCCTGCAAATTTATCGTCGGTGGAATTAACCCTTCATTTAAACTCTTAACAAGGGCAATCGCCTCCACTCCTCCTGCCGCACCAAGCATGTGACCAAGCATTGATTTGTTCGCTGTAATTGGTATTCTGTAAGCATCCTCACCAAATAGTCGTTTAATAGCGACCGTCTCAGAACGATCTCCCACCTCGGTGCTTGTTGCATGTGCACTAATCAAATCAATTTCTGCAGCAGATATACCTGCATCTTTAAGAGCAGCACGCATTGCAAGAAAGGCACCTTCTCCGTCAGGATGAGTCGCCACAATATGATAAGCATCTGAACTAGCCCCATATCCAATGACTTCGCCGTAAATATGGGCATTCCGAGCATTAGCATGTGTCAAAGCTTCCAACGTAAATATACCCGCACCTTCGGAAATAACAAAACCGTCACGGTTTTTATCAAAAGGTCTGCTCGCACGCTCAGGGTCATCGTTACGAGTTGAAACCGCTGTAGCGTTGCCAAAGCTTGCTAACGAAATATCTGTAATTGCTGCTTCAGCCCCACCTGCAAGCACAACATCTGCGATTCCTAATCGAATAAGTCGCATTGCTTCTCCAATCGCCGTATTACCAATTGAGCAGGCAGTAACAGGAGACATCGTTGGTCCCGTAATACCATAACGAATACTAATTGCAGCCGCCGCAATATTAGCAATCATCATTGGTACAAGCAATGGGCTAACACGCTCAGGACCTCTTCTTTTTAGCTGCTCATCCTGTTCAAGCAGTGTTTGGATACCGCCAATTCCAGAGCCTACATATACCGCAACTCGCTCACGTTCCATTTTATCCAATTCAAGCCCTGCGTCCTCAATCGCCTGCTGTGCAGCCGCTACCGCAAACTGAGTATAGCGATCCATTCGACGAGCCTCCTTGCGACCAAATATCGACTCTGAGTCAAAATTTTTTACTGCTCCAGCAATTTTTGTTTTGTATCTGGTCGTATCAAATGTTTCGATCATCGATATTCCAGATTTTCCGGCAGATATATTATCCCAAAATGTTTTAACATCGTTGCCAATCGGTGAAATAACTCCCATTCCTGTAATGACTACACGTTCCATAAAATTAGCCTCCCTCATAAGCTAGTCTGTTTCTGACTACCTAAAGCACTATTATAATACTAGGTACTAGTACCAGGTATTAATCAATGATTTGAACATATTTTGCCACAGCATTTATCCTATTACAAGTTGTTGTTTATACTAGTATAATAAGTAATAGCTTAGTACGAATCGTAAATTGGAGGGTATTATGAATCAACAAAGTCAAAATAGATTACAAGCCCTGTCCACCTTCCTTAAAGCTAAACGTGCGAAAATTATGCCCCAAAGCGTAGGACTGCCCTCCGGAACCCGGCGTCGTACACCTGGTTTGCGCCGAGAAGAGGTGGCTCAGCTAGCAGGGGTAAGCTTAACCTGGTACACATGGCTGGAGCAAGGACGCGATATTAAAGTATCATCTTCCGTTCTGGATGCTATAGCTTCTGCACTTCAACTCACTACAGACGAACGTAAGTATTTATTTGCACTGGCACTGGAAAGCTCGGCCACGATCCAACCTTTTAAGGATGAGCAGCAATCCGAGGTAAGCCCTTCGCTTGCTCGAATATTAAGAGAGCTGCACACTTGTCCAACCATTATTTCAGATCGACGCTGTCAAATTGTTGGGTGGAATGAAGCCGCAGCACATGTTTTTTTGGATTTTGAGCAGCTGCCTCCATCAGAGAGAAACTTGGTGCGGCTACTCTTTACACGCAAGGAGCTTCAGAGGCTGGCAGTTAATTGGGAGCACTTTGCTAGTGGATTTTTGGCGATTTTCCGTGCCTATTATGGACAGTATGTTGAAGATGATTGGTACGAGGGATTTTTGAAGGAAATGAAAGAAGCTCATCCAGATTTTAATAGACTGTGGGAGCAGAGCCGAGTTAGCTCGGCTCCTGAGGTCGTGCTTGAATTTCGACATGCCAAAGCAGGAAAAATGCTCTTTCAATTGACCTCGCTACAGGTACAAGGCGATACCGATCTGCGTTGCAGTATTTATACACCCGCTGCTGATTCTACAACAGAGAGCAAGCTGAGGCAGTTGATGACAATACAGCAACATTGAAATGATCGTCGGAGAATTCCCTTAATCCAACCATCCCTTACTACGTGCAATATCTATCGCTTCGATCCGTGTATTTGCTCCAAGCTTCCCAATCGCTTCCGACATATAGTTCCGTACCGTTCCATAGGATAGGAACAACTTTTCACCAATTTCTTGAAGAGTTAAGCCTTGGGAAGCCAGCTTTATAACATCGCGCTCGCGGGGTGATAATGGACATGGGTCATCCCATACCGCGAGGGACAATTCCGCATTAATCACGCGTTTTCCATCATAGACCCGGCGAATCGCATCAGACAGTTCGTCACTGCCCGTATCTTTAAGAAGATATCCGTAAACCCCTGCCTGCATAGCCCGCTGAAAATATCCAGGACGCGCGAATGTCGTCAAGATAATTACACGACAATCTGATTTGTTTTTTTGAAGCACTTCCGCAATATCCAATCCTGTTTTCAGCGGCATTTCAATATCCATGACAACAATGTCCGGTTTATGCTGCTGAATCAGGGATATCACTTCTTCCCCATTTTCGGCCTGACCAAC
This sequence comes from Paenibacillus sp. GXUN7292, assembly GCF_050864975.1. Classification (NCBI taxonomy): domain Bacteria; kingdom Bacillati; phylum Bacillota; class Bacilli; order Caryophanales; family Paenibacillaceae; genus Paenibacillus; species Paenibacillus sp. GXUN7292. The sequence continues at coordinate 114,859 of NZ_JBOZWO010000014.1, forward strand.
TACTTCAATATCATCTTCCAAAGAAAGTAGCGTTGCAAGTGCTCCTCTTAATAACTTTTGATCTTCTGCCAAAATAATACGAATCATCTAAGCGTTACCTGCCTTTTCATTGCGAATTACCCTAGGTATATGCAAGATTACATCTGTTCCCTTGCCTGGGGATGAAGAAAGCGACATATGGCCATCTATCATAACAAGCCGTTGCCGTAATCCGGCGATGCCGTTGCTGCTGGTATAGAGTTGATCCGCATCTACCCCAATGCCGTCATCACTTACAGATACACGGACTTCGCCTTCTTGAATGTCCAAATGAATGTTGCACTTTTTTGCCCCACTATGCCGCACCACATTCGTTATGGTCTCACGAAAACACATCGCTAGAATCGTCTCCTGCAGCGGGGTTAACGGAAGCTGATTGTTCAGTAAAGCGTCTCCTACCCCTATTTCAGTAGGATTGGGATTTGAAACCGATTGATATTGTAATGTCAAGGATATGCCAGCAGTAGAACATAATGATACTGCATGCTTATATTCATCAGTGAAGTATACAACTTTCATCTCTGTAACCAATTCACGCATTTGTTTCAAGGCTGCACGCGCTGTTTCCCGTATCTCACGAGCTTCTTGCATCGCTCTTTCGGGATGACGATTGACCAGCTTCTCTACAACCTCCCCTTTCAATGCAATTAAAGATAGCGTATGTCCTAAAGTATCATGTAATTCACGTGCTATCCGCTGGCGTTCTTCCTGCTGCGCCATTCGTTCTGCGGTTTCTGCTCGCAATTGCGCAGACATCTGCTGAAATCGAATCGATGTTCGAATGATATACGGAAGTATACAAACACCGAATAAAGGTACCAGTCCTATCCAAAATTGGCTCCCCGCCTGAGCCAAGTAAGGAACAGCAATAGCCCCCATAATGATGGGGAATACAATCGTAATGGAAAGTAATATCGGCATTCTTTGTTTGCTAAGCGGAACGGCAATCATAAAGCCTATAAATGTATACATAGGGTGGAATACAGCAGCTAAAATTAAAAGTATACCTACCTGAGTCATCAAGATTTGTGGAGCCCACTTTGCATGAAAGTAGAATTGACGAAACAGTAGGGCGAATAGGCCTAACAGAACAAAGCCAAGCCACTGTATACTAGGTGGCTCATGAAGTAAAAAGTACATCGGAATAATTAGATTTGTTAACAAAAAATAAGGGGCGACTCCCTCTGATCTTGGAAAGAGACGCCATTTCTCTCGATTCAATTACACCGCTTCCCGTCGATTAAATATATATACAGATAGTATCATAAATAAGAGACCGCATCCTGTTAATATTATGAAGTCAATGCTTGCAGGAACTTTCCCAGCGATCATATTCCATGCTCCATTGGCGTAACGGTGGGATGGAAGCCATTCCCCGATCGAGCCCATCCAACTTGGCAAAGTGCTAAGCGGCATCCATAGCCCCCCCATAATGGCAAGACCCATCTGTAATACATTTCCGATTGCAACGGAAGTATTAGCATTTTTAAGCGTTCCTAACAATGCACCAAGCGCCAGAAAAGATATGCTCCCGATCCATAACCATAATCCGCATAAAATCCATTGCCCGGCTGACAATTGTATATCATGAACAAGGCCAGCAGATAAAAATATAACAACAATTACGATCAAGTGAACAGCCATTTGCGATACAACCTTGCTGCCAATCCAGACTGCAGGAGATAGTGGAGTTAGCTTCAACAGGCGTACCCACCCATCTTGATGCTCGAACGACAGACGGATGCCGAATTGAGATACTGCTGTACCAATCAGACTGAATGCAGTCATCGACATCAATGAAAAAACACCCCAGGTTGTTGATTGAATCGATTTATCTACCCCATTCATACTCGCAAATAAAAAGTAAAAAGCAAGCGGCATCGCAATGGAGAAGAGTAAGAAAAATGGACTGCGGATAATTCGTAAACTTTCTGCTTTGGTCTGGGCAACAAACATATGTAACATAGCTATTTTCCTCCTAAAGATGTTTTTTATCTTATAATCGTTGGTTTATGTGAGTCTGTAAGACTTAGGAATGTATCTTCTAAGCTGGCAGATTGTATATCAATATCTGAAATTCCCCATTCAGACTGCATCAGTGTAAATAACAATACATCTGTCTCTTTGGCATAAAGACGAATTCGCTCGCCGCTGCACTCTGCTTTTTCTACACCGGGCAATGTGAGCCATTCCTGCTCAGCTGGCGCGTTCGCCGCTCGAAATGAAACCGTTCTAAGCGTTGTTTGTGCCTTTAAACGTTCTGGAGTCCCTTCCGCAACAACCTGTCCACTGGCGATTACTGCGATATGATCTGCGACAGCATCAGCTTCCTCTAAATAATGTGTCGTTAAGAGCACAGTGCGTCCGTCATTTGCCAGCGCTTGGATGGTGTCCCAAAAGCGACCACGAGCCTCGATATCCATTCCGACAGTAGGTTCATCAAGCAGGAGAAGCTCTGGATTCCCCGCCAAGCTTTGGGCGAAAGCCAATCTACGGCGTTGTCCTCCGGACAGGGAGGATGCGCGCCGTTTCTCATCCGCATGGAGACCCGAAATATCTAACAATCGCTCTAGAGGCATCGGATTACGATAATAACTTCGGAACAATTGAAGCACTTCTTTGACCGTAAGTCCATCTGCCGCTTTAACATCCTGCATAAGCGCTCCGACACGTTGCCGTAATTCCTTTGTTCCAGACGGCATCCCCAAAACTCTGATTTCTCCTGATGTTGGCTTTGCCATTCCGAGTATCATGGAAATGGTTGTTGTCTTGCCTGCGCCATTCGGTCCGAGCAATGCGGATATTTGACCTTTCTCAAATGATAGATTCATATGATCAACGGCACTGTAGTCGCCAAATTTCTTTACTAGATTTATACATTCAATTGCCTTTTTCATTTTGTACTAACCTCCGCTAATCTCTTTTCGTTACTTGATGTCCTTATTATATTGAAATAATGCTAGATTCAATTAGTGTGGGTTGTCACAAAATGAATATGACAAATGTCAGAAAAAGAAGACCAGCTGGGATGACTCCTCTCACTTTCACGCAAGGATAAACGGCTCCGCCGTCCTTTGGACAGGCGCGTTTACCGATGAAATATAAGTATAGATATAAGGTTACAAAAACTTTCTTACATTTCAAAAAAGCCAGCCTCTTGCGGCTGGCTTTGATGTATTACGGTTGTAATCTTTCTAGTAAAGCCCGGATTACGGTTTTTCGATTGGCGGCGTGGGCGGCAGAACGACGGCGCCGGCCGCTTTTCCGTCAATGCCTAGAACTTCAATTTCATCAAGGAAGACCCATACATTGACCGGAAATTCAACTCTGACGTACCTGGCGTACACCTTATCGGCTCCCGCTTTCCCTGGCACGCCGTCTGTTACCCCGCTCCACCTCACGAAATCAGCCGATATAGCATCTTGTGCCGATGACGGAGAAACGGTTGCAAGCTTGCTCCAGGTTTGGCCGTTAGTTGATACGGAAAAAGAGACATTCTGAGGGAAATAGATGCCGGGCCCCTTATCCTGAAGAAAATGGGCTCTTATTGACCCGATCGATTTGTTGCGGCCAAAATCAAATGTGATTATGCGATTTCGATCCTCTGGGTAGTCGCTTCCCGCATGGCCCTGCCATTGCCCGTTGCGGTAATCCGTTCCGCCAAACAGACCGTTCGTAAGTTCACTCCCCGAATCGGTATAGTTGCTGTTAGGCTGCCGCGAAAGTGTATAACTTTGACCAAGAGCCAGGTTGCTGAGGCCCCATCCGTCAGACCAGGTTTGAATAAGAACCTGGGCATAAGTATCGAGCAGCGTTGCTGCCGAAGGTGAAATCAGTCCTTGCGCTTGCACGGCAGGGTCGTGTATGTGAGCGAGAAAATCCTGCATATACGATACGGCATCCTTCGGCTTGTTTTGGTCCAAAAGAAGCTTGATAATTTGCAAACGGTACAACAACTCATTGCCAAAAACCGAATTGATTTCATTCGACGCGACATAACCCTGCACAAGCTCCGCCATCGTCTCCGGCGCCGGGTCACTGTCTATGGCGTACGTACCATTTAAATACTGATACAGCCAGTCATACATTAAACGCAAACCCGGATCCTTGCTTACCCCTAAGTTGTATACTGCATTATTGCCTTGATAATAAGCTCTGAAGCCATTTTGCATGAGGCCGGATCTGACGCCACTGTCCAGATATTCAATAAAACGCTGGCGGAGTACAGGATCTGTCAGCATCCCGTCATCAAATTCGATTTCATTTCCCATCCCGAATCGCTTTGCATTATTCGTAGCATCATCTAGACGGTCGGAATCCATTCCGCCAAAGAAGTAATTAGGCTGATAAGCCGCAGCATCCACTCCGAGGTCTTTCCACATATACATCTTGTAAGCCATAGAGTGTGGAATCCAGAAAACCTTCATATTCATGGCGTGTACTTTTTCCGTCACAGCACGCATCATGTCCGGTCCCGATTCGGATATCTCGACTTGTTCCGGCATCCAGTACATGCCGACAAGATCAAGATTTGAGTAGTTGGCAGCCTGCCATTTTTGCTGGACCTGGTCCAGATACCACTGTACCGCTTTTTCCCTGTTTTCAAACGCTTTTTCTTTGCCCGCGGAAGTCTCATTAAAGTTTAAAGAACCGCTGCCGTCAATGTCTCCAAAATCGGTTAAGGATTCCCCAGGGTTTGGAATCATTAACACAACCTTGACTTGGTGATCGGGCTGGTTCAGCTTGGCCCCGACTTCCTTGGCAGCCTCGTTCAACTGCTGCATATCCCCCGTTGCCGCGAAGGTTTTATTTAAATACCAATTCCAATCGTCCAGATTCGTTTGCCCAGTCCCAAAATCGCGGCCGGCAGGCGATGCAATCCCGAGATAAAGTATGCCGTCAAAAAGCCAATCGATCGGCTCCCCGTCTTTATTTACATAGCTAATGTTAGGGATAATCCGCTCCTTGTTCCAATCGCCCAAACCATTCGCATATTGCCCGTTATACAGCAAATTCAAATTTCGGATACCAGCTGTAGCCTCCCCAGGCTCCAAAAACTGAGGCTGCTCAGCAGGAACCTTTACCGCCCCATCAACCTTGCCGTCCATACCCAAGATTTCGATTTCATCAATGAATTCCGATAGCGCATGATGCATTGAAAATGCTACTTTCACATAGCGAGCATAAGCCAACTCGCCATCCGTATTCCCGCCTTTGATTCCGTCCCGGCTGCCATCCCATTCAAAGGTTTCCTCTCTGGGCGGGCCTTCTCCCCAAAGCAGCTGCGTGGCGTTATGGGAGAGCAGCCCCCAATTTTCCTTATCGTCAGAGACATACATTGATACCGACAGCGGTACAAGGATTGAGTTCGTCGGATAATCTTGAAAAAAATGAGCAGTTATCCTTCCGATCGATTTTTCCTCTCCCAGATCAAAAACAACTTCGCGCGTTTTTCCGCGGAGATGCCCTACCCATGCAGGGTCGTTCATATTCAATGCGCCGTATTGTCCGTCCGTAAGCTTGTATCCGTCATCGGGATGTGAAGCTTCTGGCGCTTCAGACCATTCATACGGCAGACCTGCCGCAAGATTGCGGAAATTCGTCTGCTCCGCTGCCGATGGTGCTGCCTCCTGATTTGAGGCCGCAGCCGCAACAGGCGATGTCGCCTGCCACGCAGAAATCGGGGTTACTAGCAAAGCTGCTGCCATCAGGATCGATACCCATTTTTTGTTCGAAATCATCTTGGTCAGCTCCTTTTTATCTCGTTCTATTTGCCCTTCGCGGCCATGAACTCATCGATCTGCTTTTGCAGCTCCTGCTGAATTTTTTTGAGGGCAGGACCGGCCTCCGCTTCGAATTTCTTCAATGTATCCTCCGGATCGATAACTCCGTTGAACAGCGCCGTATAATATTGCCCATCAACTGTATTGTACTGGCTGACTTCGTTTTGCACCGGGTTACTGTCAAATTCGAAGCCGGCCAAAATATCAGTGGTGAACATGTCTGCATCGCGAAGCAACGCATCCATTTCATCATTCTTCGGGTCGCCACCTATAACAGTACGTTCATCGACCGGATTCCATAGCCAGACATAACCGAATGCAGAGTAGCCGGATGTATCCAGGTTCTTCATTTTGTCCTCTCCTACCGCTTCCCAATGCTTGCCTTCGATTCCGTAAGAGAGCAGATCATAGTTTTCCTTCTCATTCGCCCAGTTCAGGAACATAATTGCTCGTTCCTTGTTTTTGCTTACCTTTGGAACAGCCAGGAAATTCCACTGTTTAAAATTAGTGAAGTTCGCGCCCTTTTCCGGGCTGAAGAAAGTAACTGTTTCCAACTCGCCATTCGGCACATTGTTCTTGAACGTATTCTTGAGGGAATCGCCGATGCCGAACGCGCCATTCGTCACGATTGCCACTTTGCCTGCCGAAATCGGCTGGTGAAAATCTTTCGTCGTCAAAATATCCTTGAAAATCAGCCCGTCGGTAAACCATTTGTGCGTGTTCGCCAGCCACGTTCCTATAGGCTCCCGGTCCTCCAGCAAATTGTAAACTTTGCCGTCATTGTTTTTGTAATAGAGCATCAGGCTGTTACCCAGCGCATGGGTCGGTCTGACATGGGTTTCGTAATCGTTCAACGCGTGATGAGCGACAAAAGAATAAGTGGCGGAGCCTGCGGTCATCGGAATGATGCCCTTTTCCTGCTCCTTCACCTTGTAGGCGAAAGCGATTAAATTTTCATACGTTTGAATCGGCGGTACGCCAAGCTTCTCGCGAATGTCTTTGCGCACCATGTAGGAATTGCCGGACATATAGCTGACGCCAAGCGGAATGGCCATAATTTGGCCGCCATACTTGTTGTAGTCCCACATTTGCTGCGGCCGTTTCTCCAGCACCGTCTTGCCATACTCGGCCAGCAGGTCGTCCAGCGGCTCATAGAAACCGCTCGCAATCATCTGATTGATGTGCAGCCACGGCGCATCAAAGATTAGGTCGATATTTTCACCGGAAGCAAGCGTCACCTGCGTCTTTTGCGCCAAATCAGACCAAGGCACAAATACGACGTCAAGCTTCACATTGATCGTATCCTTCATCCGCTTCTCTGCCTCGGCGATAACCAAATCCATATCCGGCGGCCGGTCGCCGGGAATCATAATTTTCAGTGTTACCTGCTCCAGCTTTTTGTCACCGCCGGCGCCGTTATTGTCTCCGGTCTGACTCGAAGGTTCGGGCGTCTTCCCTTCTCCTTCGCTATTCCCCGTGCACCCTGCAAGTGCGACAAGCGCGATCAACAGCACAAGCGTGGTGACCAAAAGTCTTTTCATCGTTAATTCCCCCTGTTTCAAAATGAAGAAAAATAGGCGGATGGACCCGTTCATTGACGAATGTAGCCTGCAGCCCGAACGGCCAAACACGCCACAATGCTTCTACCCTTTTACCGATCCTAACGTCAAGCCTTTAATGAAGAAACGCTGAATGAACGGATAAACAAAAACGATCGGGCCGATCGTAACGCAGACGATCGCCAGCTGCATGCCGTAGGTCGGCACGACGACATTGTACTGCGTCTGGCTGCCTCCCACATAAGCCATTACATTCAAATTGGACATCAGCTGGCGGATCATCATCTGCAGCGGCAGCATTTTGTAATTATCGATAAACAGCAGCGACAAATACCAGTCATTCCAATATTGCAGCGCATAGAACAGACTCACCGTAGCGATGGCAGGCAGCGAGATCGGCCATATAATGCGAAAGAAAATATAGAGATCATTGGCGCCGTCCACCGTCGCAGCTTCATTCAATTCATATGGTAGTGTCCGGTAGTAAGAGACGAGAATGAAAGCGTAGAACGGATTAAGCAGATAAGGCAAAATAAGTGCCCATACCGAGTCTTTCAGATGCAGCCAGTTGGCGATCAGCATATAGAATCCGACCAGCCCCGCACCGAACAGCATTGTCAGGAAGGTCAAGAATGATAGAATGTTGCGGTATTTCACTTTCCGATGGCTCAGTGTATAGGCATAGGCGGCTGTCACGAGGACACCCAGCGCCGTTCCGGCGATCGTTACACTAATCGTAATTCCGTAGCTGCGGAACACCTGTTTGCCGGAGAGCAGAAATTCATACGCATGAAGACTGAATTTGCTAGGAAGCAGCTGATATCCCGCCGTTTGAAGAATCGATTCATCGGCAAATGAATTGATGAATACAATCCAGAACGGGATGAAGCAAAACAGCGCAAACGCACATAGTACCGCGTACATAAAAACAAGAAACAACCGTTCTTTCACATCGATCACACCTTAAACCATCCGGCGAAAAAGGCTGCTTGGCTAAGTCTCCTCCCGCTTCGCCGAACCTTTTTTAGAATTTAGAACAGCCTTGAATCCGCATCTACCTTGCGCGCAATCGCATTGAAGATCAGAATCGTAACAAGACCCATGCAGGATTGGTATACGATGACCGCGGAGGACATGCTGAAATTGCCCAACTGCCGCAGTGCGCGGTAAGCATATGAGTCGATAACATCTGTCGTAGGGAATAGTACGCCGTTATCTCCGATGATCGCGTAAATCATGCCGAAATCGCCGTAGAAAATACGGCCGACGCCAAGCAGAGCCAATACCATCACGATCGGCCGCATGAGCGGTAGCGTAATGTAGAGCATCTGCTGCATCCGGCTTGCGCCTTCGATTCTCGCACTCTCGTAATATTCCGCGGAGATGCCTGTAATGACCGCCAAAAAAATAATGGAATTGTATCCGGCAATCTTCCAGGCGCTGATCACAGTCAAGATGTACGGCCAGACGCCAGGCGTCAAATACCAATCCACACCTTCGAAGCCTAGGACAGCAAGCGCGCGGTTCATTAATCCCTCCGATGTGCCGAACAGCGTTAGCGCCATCATGCTAACGACAAGCCATGAAATAAAGTACGGTAAAAAAATAAACGATTGCGCGATTCGCTTGAACGCCCTGTTTCGGACTTCATTCAGAAAGATAGCCAGTACGACCGCGCTGCCGAGGCCGGATACGAGAAACAGCGCATTAAGGAAAACCGTATTCATTGTCACGCGCAGCCAATCTTTCCCGTTGAAGAAAAACTCGAAGTTTTTAAATCCGACCCATTCGCTCCCCCATATTCCGTCCGACAGCCGGTAATTTTGGAAGGCGAGCAGGTGCCCAAGCATCGGCATATACGCAAATACGGCCAGAAACGCGATGCCGGGCAGTGCCAGCAGATACAAATATCTGTTCCGCGACAGTTCACGTATGAACGTCCCGCCAAGCCTTCTTCGTCGCTCCAAAAAGCGTTCCTCCTTTCTTGTTTCACTTGCAGGTTTCGAACGATGTCATCGTAGCATTCACAGCAAATGCTTGCCTAGTTCTCATTGGCCGTATTCGGTTCTCCACCAGCTGATTTGCGAGGATTCAGCTGGTTGTTATTAACCTGGCGAGTTCGCAAACGCCTGCTAATTCGCCGATTTCTCAGCAATATGCCGCTGCCACTCCGTCCGTTCCTCTGACTTGCTCTCACGGTATTGGCTCGGTGTCATGCCAGTTGCTTTCTTAAAGGCGGTGAAAAAATGGCTTTTCGTCTGGAAGCCGGACTCCACGGCAATGTCGGTAACCTGCATGCTTGTCTGTTCCAGCAGCTTCTTAACCTTACAGAGCCGCTCATTCAGGATGAAATTCGATAGCGGCAAACCGTATTGTTCATGAAACAGGTGCCGAACGTACTTGGCCGACAATGCGATATGATCTGCGATCTCATCCACCGACAGCATCGGGTCGTGAATATGGTAACGGACGTACTCGATAATTTCCTCGATTTGCTTTTCCTTGCGGTTGAAGCCCTTTCGGTCGCCTAGCAACCGGATGATCCGGCCAGTCTCTTCCTTTAGCCATTCGCGTACTTCGGCAAGTGTGACGTACTGCCTCAAGTGATGTTCGATTCCTTCAATACTCTGAACGGAAGTCATTTTGCTGAACGATTTGACGATTGCAAACAAAAGCAGCTTCAGCTGGAATTGGCACTCGGTATATTTCATCGTCTGCAAGCGTACGAACAACTCATCCAGCATCGCCAGCGCCTTCTCCTCTTTGCCGCAGCGAATTGTCTGGATCAAGTTTTCATGCACATCCTCCTCAATGGGAGCCTGCAGATCGGCATAGCGCTCAAAGTCCTGTTCGATGTAAATTTTGTCATCACCACTGACAAACTTGAACAAAGTCAGTTCATTTATATCGTCATATACTTTACGCAAATCATCGTGCACGCGGCGGGCTTCACTTTCTGCGATCGTGACGTCCAATTTGACATATCTGGCAACTTGCCGGCGCAGTTCCTTCAGCTCTTTTGTCAAATCGGCGTCAGGTGAGAAACTTGCCGCGCCAACGATCAGAACGAGATGATCCGTGCCGAAATCAACCACCTCTATCGGCCGTTCCGGCTGGCCCAGCAGCTCCTCCGCGATATTACCGATTGCATACTTGAGCAGCTTGCGCGAGACAAAATCATACTGTTCGGATATTTCATAATAGGAATCAATTTTGACAACGGCCAGCCGAAGCCATTCGTAGTCCAGCAGGCCGGATTCACGGGCAATCGCCGCTCTGGCGCTGTCGGTTAACCGGCCCTGCAGCAGCCACTGCCGCAAATATTCGGTCTTGATCAGCGGGTAATGATCGCGAAGCATGACGACACCCTTTTCAATGACGCCATAATCGTTCTCCCCCTTCACACCCAGCTTACGCTGCAGTTGATCCGCCAGCCGGCGGAAGGGTCCGACGAAACGGCGTGAATTCCAATAGGCGATCAGGAGTAGCACCGCAAGCAGCAGCAGCGAGCAAATAATAATGACAGTTTTGAACGCATCGGCTTTTTCTCGGAATTGCTTCATCTCCGTGATGGATACAATGGTCCACCCCAGCGAATCAAGACGGGCATAATTAACGAACGCTTTCCCTCCGTCACGGTTCAGCTCGAATGATCCCTGCTTCAATCCTGTTCGGACGCCGCTGATGCTCTCCTCAAGCCGCTCATCCGATTCCCCCAAGATCAACTTGCCATGATCATCTACAATGGAGAACAGCGCATCCGCCCTTCCGCCGCCCGATATCAAATGCTTTTGCAGCTCCTTCTTGTTGAACAAGACGACAAGATACCCGTCGCGGCTTTTCTGCACAGGAGTCGAAGGAAGCTGGAGCGCCAAATATGAGTTTTTTCCTATTTTGTGATCGAAGTAGCGGAGGAAGGAACCGGGATCACGCTCGATCAGCTGCAGCATCGGCTGATCGGCGAACTCCTCAAACGGGAGCAGTCCAACTTTGGAGTCGATAACCTCACGTTTGCGCATGCTGAATAAGTAAGCGGATTCAATAAAAGGCTCATTTGATAAATACTTCGTTAATACCCGCATCGTACCGGCATTTTGCAGCAGATTTTCGGCAGAGGCATATATCCAGCTCTGAACGGTATGATCTTCATACATATTCAGGCTGTACCATTTCAGCTTGGCCAGCATAAACTCCGTCTGCTCTGCCATTTCATCGATACGGTCCTGATTGAAAGTTCCCACCTGAGTGTATGCGTATTGAGAAAATTGGTTAGCCAGAAACAACGAAAACGGAATAATCGTAATTGCGAAGAAAATGCCGCTGATCACAAATATGCGCCAAGATGTCGATCTGAACATAACTGATAACCCCTTTCCCCTTCGTCATTGAAGTTCTCTTTTGACTAGTATGTTTTATCTTATAGCAGCCCCTTCCTATTTGCCTAGTCCTCATTTGTCCGTCAAGTTCTGATTTTACGTTTCCGCCCCGTTCTGCATGTTATTGATCAAGCAAAAACACCATCCTCATGCGGATGGTGTTCATGATGGTGGAGGTGAGGGAAGTTGAACCCCTATCCGAAGATCACGCCACGCGACTTTCTACGGGTGTAGCTGCAGTTTTGATGTCACCTTAGGGAGCCCATAATAAAAAATCACTACTTGTTTTAGCCTACACTAAGCGGATGCGGCTTCTTACATTCCATGTAAGCTTAGTTTCATACCCATTGCTAGTGCTAGCTTAACAGTATCAAGACGGGTAACGGTCCCGCATTCTCGATGCGAGCAATAGACTCTTGATGAAGTCCATCCCAACTCTACTCTTCTTTGATGGATGGCATTGACTAATTCAGCAACAGCTTCAAGCTCATTCATTCGAATTGGGTCTATGGACTTTAATTCCTTCTTTTTTTCGCTCCAGCTATTCGTAAACCATAACTCCTTTCACCTTCTGGATAACAGTTCTCCATCCGTCTTTCAGCAATCGCAATTTCTCTCATGGTTTTTTTTAGTTGTCTTTGAGATGCAATAAGACAAATTGATTGCCATTCCAACCTAACACGGTGTCTTTTCTCATAGTATTGGTCGAGTATTAGTAGTAAGGCACAATGTATTCCTCTTTTTCAAGGTTTATTTGTTATAATATATCTGATTGTAATATCCATGTTTCTTCTTTTATTATTCTAAATTCCTGTTTTCACAATCATTGTTATAATACTAGCTAGCTTAAGGAGATTACTTGATGAAACAGACCTTAAATAAAATCCCAGAAAAATGGAAATGGAATGGGATTTTAACTATCGGTGGCTTATTAATAGGGGCAGGATTTGCTGATTGCCTATTTGCAATTAATCAACTAGATTTGAATCAAATAGCTAGAGGGTTAACGATATTTAGTGCAGGCCTTACCATTTTAGTCGTAATAGATAACTCCAAAACACAAAAGGATTCCGAGAAAGTACAAAAAGCAACTCAACTTCGATTAGAAAAAGTAGAGGATAAGCTAAATGCAATTCTTCAATCTCAACAAATGTCTGAAAAACAATTTCAAGAAATAATAAAACTGCTGCATAGATCAAAGTCCTAAAATCATCACAATAGACACCATACTCACATAAAAGCGATCCGAGTCGGTTATCATAACCAAAGTTACTTTAACAATATGTTCAAGAAACATACCGGTGGTTACCGTACGAAATACAAAATAACAGCAAGATCTCTTCATTCCTAGCTACTGACACAATATTTGTAAGTATGCTGTATCATAAGATATTAGTCGCTGAATGGCAAAATAAATAATCGACATTCACGGGAGCCATACTTACTGATGGCTCCCGTGACCATTCAATACCAATTCTACGTAATCTAAAACTCTCATCTCATGGTGGTAAATAAGTCACGATTTCAAATAGCATGAGAGACTAGATCGGTTTCCCAGCAATTAAAAAGCTTCTATACTACAACATTTCCAACTGCAACATTCAAGAAATCAGCTTATAACAGTGTCGAAAGCTCAATTCTACTTGTTCTTGTGAAACTTTACAAACGGCACCGACTGACCTCCAGCGGCCATCGATTGAATGGACAATGGAAAAACAGAACTCCAAGTGACCGCATCATAAACATCAATCGCGGGTTTGCGTTTTTCAATTATTGCAGCAAAAAATTCATCAAGCACGAAGAAATCCCCCCCGCCATGTCCGCTTTTTGCAGCAATTTCAGATAGGTTTTTCCACCGTGGATGTTCCCATTCGTCTGCGTATTGCCAAAGCGATTCCCATTCTGCCGTCTTGCCTTCCTTATCATAAGGTGATCCGCCAGGTGACCGCCCTTCTAGCCAAATAAGCGGATCTTCTTTAGCGTGTCGCGAAGACAAGTAGGACCCCGTCGTGCCTTGCAATGTATAGTGAGTCATATTATGTGGCCGCGCAGATTGAATATCGTACTTCAACGCTATCAACATCCCTTTTTTCGTCCGAATCAAGGTGACGGTTGAATCAGGCGTTTGCCAATGTTCGTTGTCCGCTCCAGGATGCTGTTCACCAAAATGTTCGTGAAAGTATTTGGCGGTTGCCCTGCTTTTGGAACCAAACGTAACTAAACTTTCCAGTTCATCCCCGCCTTGTTGATTCACACCTATCCACTGGGCAATCGGGCCCAAGGAATGGGTTGGATATGTACTTCCTTTATAATCTTTGAGCAACTTCCCCCGCCATGTTAAACTGCCATCTTCATAATGCAATAAATGACGTATGTCATGGATATAGCCGCATTCTGCATAAGTCAATTCCCCGAACAAGCCATATTGCGACATGTGATTCACCATCATATTAGGTCGCATATAGCAATAGTTTTCCGCCATCATATAGGTTAAACCTGTTTCCTCTACCGCTTCAATCAATTTCCAGCTATCTTCGATCGTGTGTGACGCAATAACTTCGCTAAGTACATGCTTGCCAGCACGCAGCGCCTCTACTGCTTGTTCTGCATGAATAAAAAGCGGAGTCGCCAAAAACACGGCATCCACGTTCGGATCTTCCAATAAGCGGTTATAGTCATTAAAGGTTCTCACACCTGGGTAAATCTCTTGCCAATTAGCGAGCATCTCTTCACGCACATCACAGACGGCCACTAACTCAGCCCGTTCTGCTAGAGCATCCAGCGCTTGATTGAAATGTGCCCCGCGGCGTCCACCGACTACAGCCAACCGAATTCGTTTACTCATTCTTATCCTCCCCAAGTTTATCTTAATACTGCTAGCATCCCCCTGACTATTCAGTCAAGCTTCAGCATTCATGATCCCACTCTGGAGCAGCCCTTCATTCTTTCTTTTGGGATCAGAGACGTACAGCATGTAAACGTTGTACCAATCAGGAAGCATCCTGGCAGGGATAAGAATATGCCTTAAAACCCCAAATCCATACACATGACGATATAATCTCTCACTTAATTTTAATCTTTGCTCCATTTCAGAAAAGCCAGTTTTACTATTGGACCCCACCGGATTCTTTTCCAACTTTTGTTCAATAGAAAAATCCAGTTTCTGCAATTGTGCTTTTATTAAGATGTGTTCAAACGCCCACGGTTGTTCCGCATGAGTATGTACATTCTGTTTAATTTGTTCTAGTGAATTTACCCAGCTTGCAGCACGTGAAGTGTCTAAAAACTCCATTTCTAGTAGTACGTCAACTAATTTTTTCAAGGATGGACCTCTTAAGCCCAGGATCAAGCGGCCATAAAAAGTGGCTATTTGGTAGAGGTCCGCTGTCTTCTTCCAACCTAGCCGACTCGCTACAAATGCATTATAATGATCCCCAAACGATTCATTGTAGGTCATAAACCCTGTACATTGCTGCGAAGTGAAGGAACCAATTACAGAACGAATGCGCTCAGCAGCGCTATGAACCCCCGTTTTCGTATAAACATCTCGGCGATCGTGGGAAAACCCAATGTGTAAAAAACACCCCAAAGACATACGATCACCGATCATCGAACGAAGATTAAGAGGTAATTCAAACACGTCATATGCCGCACTAAACTGAAACGAACTAAACCAATCGCTAGCTGGCCCTTCGATAAATTGTTGGAGCTGCTCTCTTTCCTCAGCAGAGGTCCACCATCCGCATATGTCACCCTTTAACTGTGGATAAAATTCGCGAAGCACATGCTGAACGTCATTTACTAAGTTAAGAAACACCGGATAATAAGGTTGACACTTTGCACAAGCACATCCTCCATCATCGTAAGGGGCAAATACCACTTTATCGATATGAATTCCAGCAGACTGTAAATCCAGAAATAACCTTCTTTGATTATCCATCATGATTTCACGAGCTGCAGGGTTAGATGGACAGAGCACTTGTCCTTGCACTCTCTTATCATGATCGCGGACGCCTACCCATTCGGGTCTCATCTGGTCTACAAAGCCAATGTTTGGTGTTATGACAAGCAGATTATCGAGACCAAGCCGTTGACTAATGGCAAGCCATTCCTTCTTTCGGTTCCAAAGAAACATAGAACTGCTATGATAAACGTGCGGATGATACGGATCTGGCATATCATTAGGGTCGAACCAATCGCCGTACCCGCTAGCTCCCGCTAAAGCCAAATCTTCCAAATAGCGTTGCATTTCCCCACTCCAACACACTTCAAATGAATTACCGAAATGGCCGGGCATATAATGAATTCTATCCTCTAATTCAGGCGTCTCCTCCCATTCCCCAAACTGAATACCGAAGGTTGCGTCACTTACTTCATCTGAAACCTCTTCGCCCGCTATGGCAAGCAAGCGTTCTAATAGTCCCCCTGTCCCCGCAATGAAATTTCGAGTTGTGTTCGCCCCAATTGTAGCTCTAACACCGTCGCCACCTTGCAACGCAGTGAGTTTCAGTACGTAACCTTTGCTGTCCATTTCGATAAAATCAACATGAAGTTTAAGTTCATACCCAACAATCTCCGACAATCGCTCCTTTAATATTCTTGCGGCTTCAGTGGCATTAACATGGCCTTTTGTACAATGCAATTCAATCGCCATTTCATTACTCCTCTCCTATTCCTATCAAATGAATATGACCCAGAGCTTGGCGCTCCAGGCCATATTATCCCCTCTAACATTTGAACTACTGAATACTCTGCCACCATTCGTTTGCTTCTTGCTCTAATTTATCGCCGCCATTACTTCTCCATGATTTAACGAAATCATCGAAATAGTCGATTGGCTTGTCACCTGTAATGATGGAAATGTAAGCTTCTTCTCTAATCTTATTCAGTTCTGTCAAATATTTTCCTTGTGATGGTAATGGTGCAAGTAATTTATTAACCATCCCGCCTTCTGCGTAATGATTGTCAGTAGCCCAATTCGCCGAAATTTCGTTACGGATGGCAGTAAACTCAGGAAGCTCCAGTGATTCCATCACATTGTTGGCACCCATCTTCTCCAAATCCTGACTTGTTAAGCCATTTTTCAATGCGGGCATTTTGTTCGCATCGAACTCCCAATGTTTTCCTTCAATCCCGTACATCGCAGTTACATAATTTTCGTAAGTAGAGGCACTGATCTCTTCGATAACCTCTAATATTCTTGCTAATTTTTCGGGCTCCTTCTCCAGATGTTTACCAAAGGAAATGAATTTACTAATAGGGCTTCCTTGTACAGTACCCATTTTTCCATCGCTAGACTTAGGGGGAAGGCCGTGTAACAACGCATCTGCTGCTTTAGGATCTACTTTCTGCAATTCCAGGAAATTATGGGATGCTCCGTCCCCTTCGAATAATATAGGTTTCCAGTGATAAAACAACCCTATACTACTTAGACCGATCTGCCCATTAATAAAGGAGTGAGAAAGTGCCCAGTACCCCCCTTTGTTTTCACCCGTAACAAACTCGGGATCGATTATTCCATCATCATACCATTTATTCAAAAGTGACAGCGCTTCTTTCATTTCGGGTTGTACAGCCCCATATACAAGTTTGCCATCCTTTTCCGACCATATTTCAGGAATATAACCGAATGCTCCGTAAATCATATTTAAGGCCGTACTGGAAAGGCCATACGTATCCTTTTTCCCATTATTATCCGGATCCTCGTTGGCAATTTTATGGAGCGCATCCTCAAATTCCTCCAACGTTTCTGGCGCTTTATCGATCCCTACATTTTTAAGCCAATCCCCTCTCCATACAATCGGGCTTCGAAATTCACTGTTATAAAAATTTAAAGTGGGAATTCCATAAAGTTTACCGTTTATTTTAGCGTAATTAAAAGCGTCCGGGAAAGCTTCCTCCGTTTTCGCATAAGTATTCGGTGCATGTTTTTTTAACATATCCAGCGGAATTTCGGCCAAAATGTCTTGATCTGCATATTTTTGCAAATCGACAACACTTCTAACGGCCATCCGATCCGGGATGTCCCCAGAAGCAAATTTTAAATTTAATAATTCTGTATAGTTCGTGTTTTCAATGTTCCAAACATCTAACTCTATATTCAATTTCTCCTCCCAGTATTTTACCATTTCAGCATCTTCATCCACCGGCATCGATTGTCCGGCTACCCAGGAAATCTTAATCTTTTCTGCAACCTTCATTTCCGGTGTCGCCGCTGTATTTGTTCCTTCCACTGTTGGGGCTGGTTCTTTCGTTGGTTCTTTGGCTGGCTCTTTGGCCGGTTCACTCCCACACCCAGCAAGCAATCCTAATAAAAGAATGAATACAATACTTCCCACAATCCCTTTTCGCTTAAATTTTCCCATGTTTCTTTTGACCTCCTCGTTTCATATATAGCATAAAACTTACTAAGCTTAACTAGTAAGTGTCGTGCTTTCGTTCAGCATTACCCTTTTAAAGAACCAACTAATACGCCTTTAACAAAATACTTTTGCACAAATGGATAGAACAATATAATCGGAATAATCGTGACCATAACAGTTGCGGCTTTAATTGTTTCTGGATTCACGATCGCATTCGGATCATCCAACGTATTAACATCCAACATATCTTGCGTACCTTCCAGAACGATTCGCCTCATCACGATTTGCAATACGTGCTTTTTGGAATCCGTCATGTAAATCATGCTGTCAAACCAAGCATTCCAGTGAGCGACGGCCGTCCATAACGTTAGCGTTGCAATGATTGGCAGCGATATCGGTACGATAATTTTATATAAAATGAACAGGTCATTTGCGCCATCGATTTTAGCCGATTCTTCCAAGCTGTCTGGGAGAGACATAAAATAATTACGCGCGATGATCATCGAGAATGTACTAATCAGACCTGGTAATATAAGAGCCCAAGTGGTGTTCATTAATCCAAGGTTTTTCACGAGTAAGAAGTTCGGAATTAACCCGCCACTAAAAAACATCGTAAACACAATAAATAAGGTCCAAAATGTTCGATTTGGAAAATATCGTTTGGATAACGGATAAGCCGCAAAAATGGTTACTAATAATGACAGGATTGTACCTAAAACTGTTCGTATCAACGTATTTATAAAGCCGCCAATGACATATTCGTTTGTCAGCACCTTTTTAAAGTTAGAAAGTGTCCATTCTTCTGGTATGATTCTAATTTGCGTCAATGACACATTCCCCGTACTAAGGGAAAGCGATAACATATGTAAAAATGGAAAGAGCGTTACAACACATATTGCGATCATAAATAACATGTTAACCCAATCAAACCAGTTCCACTTTCGGCTTGCTAGCATAATGTTTCCCCCTGTCTATCCCTCAGCGTAAAATCACCAAAGACCATATTCATTTATCCGTTTGGCAATAGCGTTCGCCGTGATGATCATTGTAAAAGCGATAATGTTTTTGAATAATCCGACTGCAGTAGCAAAGCTATATTCCATATTCACTAATCCCATTCGATACGTATACGTACTTAATACATCTCCCACGTTCATAACTGCCGGGTTAAGTAAGTTAAACACCTGATCAAAGTCATCATTAACTAACCTCCCAATGGCAAAAATCAACATGATCGTAATAACCGGAGCCATCGCAGGCAATGTGATGTAGTAGATACGATGAAAACGATTCGCTCCATCCACTGTTGCTGCCTCGTGTTCTTCCGGGTTTACTCCAGAAATCGCGGCCAAATAAACAATGGTTCCCCAACCAAGTTCCTTCCATATATCTGTAATAACAAGGACGGGGCGGAACCAATCCGAGCTGCCTAGAAAAAAAATCGGTTTCATCCCTAGTTCTTGTAAAATAAGATTAATTGGACCCGTGCCTGGGGATAGAAACTGCAGTGCAAGTCCCGCTAAAACAACCCAAGATAAAAAATGGGGGAAATAACTGATCGTCTGCACAACTCTTTTAAATAAAACCATCCGAATTTCATTAAGAAGTAAGGCGAACAAGATTGGTGCTGGAAATCCAAAGACAAGCTTATAAAAACTTAATAAAAACGTATTGCGGAAAACTTGCCAAAAGCTGCCGACCGTAAATAATTCCTCAAAATGTTTTAGTCCGACCCACGGACTTCCCCAAATACCTAAACTAAATTTGTAAGACTTGAAGGCAATAATGATTCCGTAAATCGGCACATAATGAAACACAATGTAATAGATCACGGCTGGAATAAATAAGAAAGTTAAGTATTTGTGCTTCCAGTAAGCGTGAAGAAAAGATTTTCTCATTGTCGCGTCTGACCTCCAACATATTTGTGTTTTCACCATAACCATAAGGGATTTTTCATTCAATCATAAAATTTTCGATCGTCGAACTTTTTCAATAAAACAGCTACTAAAGTACAACAAACATCGAAATATCTTATAAAACAGGTCGCAGATACGGAATATAACCACGACCTGTTGATACTTTCTAAAACTACTTCTTATAAACATCGAAGTCATCAATATAGATTACCGCATCTTGAGCTTTATCAATTGTCGCAATAACTTGGAAGCGAGCAACTGATTTTCCATTTATAGTAGCAGGCACAGTCACTTGTAATTCAACGGGCGTCCATTCCCCTAAGCCTGCAGATAACGGAATTTTTACGGAATTAAATGTTTGCAGCCGCTCATAATTTTGCGCTAACGCATGCATCACAATGCTAATGTCACCTGTCGTTTCGCTGCCTTGCGCTGTATAGAAATATAACCGTGCTAATAATTCATCGCCCCCTACACTTTCCACATGTTGGAATATGCCACCTCGCTCAAGACCGGAAACCTGCAAACTTGCTTCTCCTGTACGCGCCATATCCTCTGTGCGCTTCATCGTTCCAATCGATAAATCGTTCCAAAATTTCCAAGGGAGAACTGCACTTTCATCTCCTTGTTCGAAGGAGCCGTTTTGCGTCAGCACAATGCTGTTATCCACAGCAGATTCCATGACATAGAAATGGACATTGTCCAAATAGACTTGTGTTCCAGCCGCTTCCCATACTTGGGCATTGAGCAGCACTTTTTTCACTGTTTCTCCCCTTATAGATGCAGGAATCCATTCGAACAAGCTAACCGAAGCCCATTCACCTGCCGTATCTGCTAATGGCATCGTCGGCGAAATAATATCGCCAAGCGTTTTTCCATTTGCCCCTTGCAAAGTGGCAACTAGCCGCACCCCTCCACGATCGGTACCTGGAGGTGAGTAATAATACACTTCTGCTGCCGTAAGACCAGATTGTACGTCAAATATTTGGTAGGCACCGGCTCGATGGGTAGCATTTCCAACTAATAAACTGGCAGATCCAGTATGCGCTACATCTGTAACGCGTCCAATATTAGCTGTTCCATTCGGGTTCCAATACATCCATGGCGATGCTGCTGAGCTTCCCTCTTCAAAGGAAGAATTAGTTGTATAAGAGACAAGCGACCTTTCATTCACCCCGCGTAGCATATTGGCAAACATGCCGACAGCAGATGAATCGTCATTACTTGCTAGATCAATTACGCTATTAGTTACCGTTCCGCCATTAGGCTCATTATTTCGCAAGTAATTCACTACATTCCAAAACTCCGTACGATTATAACCAAACCATTGATACCAATGGTTTGTCCGGAATCGCAATATAGGATCATTAGAGAACGCTAACCAAAGCGGATCACGTTGACTGCCGTATTCTACACGATCAGCGAGGTTCGCCTCGATATTATCCAATACCGCAAGTGCGGTGACCTCATCTTCGATAGGGTCAATATCTTTCGAATAACTTAACGCTGACGCTTCATAATATTTAAACATGCTGAGCAATTTATTAGCC
The DNA here is from genome assembly GCF_050864975.1 of Paenibacillus sp. GXUN7292. Taxonomy (NCBI): domain Bacteria; kingdom Bacillati; phylum Bacillota; class Bacilli; order Caryophanales; family Paenibacillaceae; genus Paenibacillus; species Paenibacillus sp. GXUN7292. The sequence continues at coordinate 136,444 of NZ_JBOZWO010000014.1, forward strand.
CGTGATTTTTGCAAACTCGTTCCTGCTTTTGCTACGACTGATTCGATCAGTGGCATACTTATGTCAAAGTCCGCTTTCGTAATCATCTCTACATAGTCTTGTTCCTCAAATCTGAGATACGTGCTGTCTTTGTTGCGTATGAACCAAGCTGATTGTTGCATACGGTCGGTCCAAATATCCTCCCAATAATCATACAAGGCCGCCAAATCCTCGGCAGCTTCCGGACCTACCGTCCGTTCATACCATTCTTGTAAAAGAACATCGACATCTTGATCGGGATTCCACATAAGTTTGGCGTTAAGCCACGCTTTGGGCCCATCTCCTGCATTATGGTACATTTCATTATAGTGACCGTATACGTTATTCTGCGCAGCATACTGGAGAGTTTCTGCCATCAGATGAGGATACACCCGCGGCAATACATACAGCGTGCCGTACATATAGTCATACCAACCGATTTGCTCCGCTTTCGCTTGCCAATCCTCCATTTGTTGGTGACCTGCGGCGCGAATATCATCATCCATCCATGCCATACGATCCTTCGTAATAAAAGGAACGACGCGCGGATGCACTGGGAAAGAAGGAGGATCCATAACGTTATAATAAGCAAGTAAACCAAACCATTTATCTGGATAAACTTCTAAAACCTGCTCAACCACTTCATTAACCCATGCATAGTAAATTTCCGACATATTAACAAAGCCAATAGAATTTAGGACTCCAGGATAGTAAGGATGATTGGGATCCGTTTCGCAAAAGTTTATATTATCGTTAATTCCTAGCGAAAATGAGGTGGCGGTTGGGTTTGCAGCAAAATAATCGATAATTCCTTGGACAGCTGCGTCTACACTGCCTGCTGCAGTGAAGCATGGTTGATACGAATATTTATCGCCTGGTTTGGGATTACTGCCAACCGGATAAAATTCAGGATGGGTTGCTAGAAATTTTTCAGGCGGAAACAAAGTATATAAATTTTCTTGGAAACGAACCGTTCGGGCTGTACCGAGCTGAAGTTTATTAGCCTTCCACCACTCATCACTATCCAATCCTGCACTGATCAAACGATGTGCAAAAACCGGATCTTCAATCACTTCGATCATTGGCACAAGCAGGTCTGCAGACTGTGGAATGTCCACCCCTTCAGGACCAGGCATAAGCCAACGTATGTCCGCATAACGCTCCAAAAAGTCATATGCCCCGTTGCGCGTTCCAAAAGCGGTAGGACCTATAATCGTAATCGTATCTTCATGCGGGCGAATGACAAACCCTTGATCATCAAGTCCCTCTAGTGCAGTTTCAATATGACTTGCTTCTTTGGCGGTATAGTGATCTACATTAATGCGTGTTTGGCCTGTAAAGTCATTTTCTTGCAACGAGAAATCATTTGCTGTCATGACTGGTATGGTAGCACCTGTCGCTTTCTTGATATATCCTTCAAGGGCAGCGGCTGCCTCCAAAGCTTCTGGTGCCGCGTCATCTTCAACAATAATGACGGCATTGGATTGCCCTTGATTGACAATAGTAAGCTCTTCCTCAGGCGGAGCCGGATTCACAATCGCATCCATATAAGCCTCTAACCGCTCGTATCCTTCCATCGATATCGAGCCTTGCTCGAAACGTTTGTCTAGTGTAGACTGGAACTTCTCGAAATGATGTTGAGCCTGCTCCAAGTCCCCTCTCTGCTTAAATCGGATGACGGTTTGTAACTGCGCTTTTAATGATTGAGACGCGCCACGATTCTTAAATGCGCCTTCTGTTTCAAGCTGCTCAATAAGTTGCAGTAGACCTTCAAATGACGGTTCAGCGATATCCCGCACCTCATTCTCTTCATCTGTTTGACTTGCTTCAACTGATGGAGTAAGCCCTAGGATCGGAGTCATGGCAAAGAGACAAACCAAAAGCATGATACAGAATGGACGTACATGACTGTTTTTCATATGCAAATCTCCTTTCAACTATCCGTTATAGTAAGCGTTTTCAATACTCAAGATAAGCATATTTGTTTTATCATTCAATCATAAAATTTTCGATAATCGAACTTTTTCATGATAGAAGCCTCTCATATTCAACAAACATCGAACTAACCAACAAAAATACCCATAGTCTGAACATCTTTTTCAAAGTGTCCAATCTATGGGTATCGATTTACTCGTAAGAATGATTGTAGCGGTATACCTTCGGGGTAACCCCGTAAGCTTCTTTAAACTTTCTTATAAAATAAGTAGGGCTATTGTAGCCAACTTGCTGCGAGATTTGATCGATTGTAAGTTGTGTACCTATAATATACTCTGCTGCCTTCTCTAACCGTAACTTGGTCACATAATCAACATAGTTAACTCCCACTTCTTCCTTAAATAATTGACTCAAATAACCTGGGCTAACCCCTACTTGCTCCGCGACCTCACTTAAGCTTAAACTACTCGAGGAATGATTAGATAAGTATTCCTTTGCTCTGCTGACAATTTCCATCGATTTATTCTGACTGCGTTGAACCATATATTGAAACGTTAACTCGATCACTTCCAAAAGCCACTGCTCAAACTGCTCAATATTTTTCACTTCATAAAAACGCTCCAAGTAGTGACCTTGAATAATATCTTTTGAATCCAAATGGATATCCTTCACATATTTATGGTACACTGCAACAAAACTCCGCCAGCGCTCATGACAATGCTCTACTGCATATTCTCCATGGCGAAGTATTTCGATAAAAGATATCGTTGCTTGACGCACTGCCTCCATATCGTTATTTTTCAATCCATTGATTAATGGCTCGAATTGCAGATCAGTAATCTCTTCCCTACTTAGTTCCCTTGTACGATAGATGGAATCCGGAAACCAATTAACCTCTGGCATAAAATATTTGTATTCCAAATACTTCTGTGCCTCTTCATACGATTGATGAAGCTGCATTGGTTCTGTCGTCTTGCTGCCTGTTGCAGCGGTAGGTTGTACCATAAAGTGACGCGACGCAAAATCAAACCAGTATTGTACGATATGAAATACCGCATCTTCCGCTAGATCATCAGAGTTTAAAATAACTGCAATATGTTTATCTGATGTAGAAATGGCATGACATGATGTTCGCTGTTCATTCCAGTTTTCTATTTCACGAATTAAGTTGTATATTATGATTTGCTTGTTTTCAATACTTAGTCCATTCAGTTGGTGTTCATCTAGTGCAATGACGATAACACGATAATAAGGAGCTGTCATCTTTAGCTGCAAATACTTTATTTTTTCCTTCAACTCTACATCCGAGCTAATTGTTTTATGCAGCAATCCAAAAATTAGATGATGTTTAATTAGCGGTAAATTGTCTTCTACTGTGGCTTCCAGTTTTACCATCTTTTCTGATAAATTACTTATCGCTTGATTGATTAAGATGTATTCATTAAGCGTTTTTTCCGTTGGATGCAGCGATAGGCCGAATAGGCTTCGAATGGAATGAACTACTTTCTTCAACGGATTGTAAAGATTAGCTATAAACAATCTCGATACTCCGATCCCCACCATAATCGCTATTAGACAGATAATAATTAATGTCCTTTGAATAATAGCTGAACGTTTATAATATTCCTCGACAGGAGTTATTTGAATAAGTTTCCAGCCTGTTGTAGCTAAAGTTGAATATGATACAACAGAACGAATATTGTTATTTTTTTCTCTAAAAATACCTGATTGCTCGCTAGAGCGGGTGACAGCATCGATTAATTCTTTATTATTTTCAAAAGTGGATACATTATTGGCATCCTCTGTCGATATCAGCTGTCCAGATTGATCTACGATAAATTGCAAAACCTCACCTTCAGCGGATGAAGACCGAATCAAATCATATATGATATTATCCTTTGTATGAATGGCGATATATCCTTGAATATTACCTTTCTTCAAAATAAATGGATAAGCACGCGCATATGTAATCGACTTATTATTTTGCTGTTCATCCCCATACTGCTTTCCCATCCAAAGCATAGAACTACCTGATTGCTCCATCATAGCGATCCAATTAGTATTAGCAACGTTGTTATTAACCACCTCATTCAAATAAGTTATTCCGCCACGTGAAGAAAGTATTGCTTGATGATTTTCATAATAAACGGAAATAGACTCTACCAAATCTGGATATAAAGTAGCCATGTGCTCAAGTTTCTTCTTTATTTCTGGAACTTTTGCTTGATTTCCTTCGATTGGATGGTCAAATAAAAAATTAACTTCCTTATTCATTGCTAGCTCCATATAAATACTTTCCACCTTACGAAAAACATTATGATCCATCATTTCACTTGTATGATTTAACGATCCCATATGAAGCTTTTCTACTTCTCGATTAAAATTGCTAGTAAAGAACAAATAGGAGGTCATTCCGATAATAAAAGTAGTCAATACGATCAGAACCGCATAAGATAAAAACATTTTATAGAGCACTGTGTTAAATCGCTTTAGCAATTTCATATATTCACCCTCCCTAAGTTGAAAAGACATCTATATGAAATCAACGTCTTTGCAAATCATCAATTCTCTTTAATATGTAATCGCTTACATCATAATTATTTTCGCTTCCGTTTTCAATACATTTTACATGATATTCCCATTATTTACTACACAAAAACAACCGGTGGAAAACTAACCCGATCCTCTTTCGAGGAAAGTATTATGTTCTTCCAACGTACACCCATTTATTTCATCTCATTAAAAATCTGCTCCACTAAATTCTTATGTCTACAATCTGTGTATAAATTCAAGCAAAAACAAAAACCCCGACCTCATGCGGTCAGGGTTAATGATGGTGGAGGCGAGGGGAGTTGAACCCCTGTCCGAAGATCACGCCACACGGCTTTCTACGGGTGTAGCTGCAGTTTTGATGTCACCTAAGGAGGCCCCCTGCAACGCGGTACTCTTTAGGTCAGCCTGATTATCTTCTTCCGTTGACCCCAGGCGGAGACCAATCGGCGTATCCCACTAAAGTTGGGCCCCTATTCCGGCACATGGGCGATGCAGGGTAGGAGCTCGCTAACAGGTTATTAAGCTGCTAATGCGAAGTTGTTTTGTTGTTTGCCGTTTAATTGGCTTTAGCGTTGATGAAGCAGACGACTCCCTGCTACCCGCTGGCTCGCGCTCGTACTATCCCCGTCGAATCCAAGAACGCCCCCATATAGGCATAAAGCATTGGTCCAGCCAATGTTTAGCTCATATGAAGCATTAGGATTAAAAGCGGCTCGCGTATATCTAATGTCTAACATTTAGTATATGCCGATAACGCTTAGACGATGCACGACATGTTCCAATTGAACTTGTCATTATATGCTTCGCACTGTTGTAGGTGCGGTGTTGCTACTTTCTTAGTATAACATGAATTCACTCAATTTGTGCACACTTCTTATTGCCAACTGAGGAAAACTAACGTATAACTTTCTGCTTCTCACGCAAAATGCGCTGGATATCGCGCTGTGCATCCCGCTTGGCAGCCGCCTCGCGTTTGTCAAACTGCTTCTTGCCTTTACCAAGTCCGATTAGCAGCTTCGCATAGCCATTGCGAATGTAAATCTTCAATGGCACGATGGAGTAGCCCTCTTGCTTGGATTGACCGAGCAATTTGTGAATTTGCGCCTTATGCAGCAATAGCTTGCGCGCACGCGTTGGATCAGAAGGGTTATGAATATTGCCTTGCTCAAATGGGCTGATATGCATGTTATGAATAAAGATTTCACCATTACGAATCGTAGCAAAAGCATCGCTTATATTAGCACGACCATTGCGCAAAGACTTGATCTCTGTCCCCTTTAACACCATGCCTGCCTCGAAAGTTTCCTCAATGAAATAATCATGGGAAGCTTTCTTATTCTGGGCGAGCTGTTTGCCATCGCTTTTCTTGCTACCCATGTTGTCACCTCGTTCTTTCAATTGTGCACGGCTTTGGTCAAGACCATTACTGCAGCCTGTAGGTATTTATTGTAACAACTCTTTTTATCAAAATCAATAATCCATGTGCTTGCTCAAAATATTTGTTATCACTCCAAGGATAAACGGCTCCGCCGCCCTTTGGACAGGCGCGTTTACCGATGAAATATAGAAACAGACAGATATGAGATGAAAACTTATACTTATTCTAATATTTTAAAAAATAGCTTCCAATTATACATAAAAAAAGCCGCCATCACCATAAGGTAAGGGCGGCTTCCCCAAACGATTGTTAAGCTATTATAGCTTTACAACGTTCTCAGCTTGTGGTCCGCGGTTGCCTTCAACTACGTTGAACTCAACACGTTGGCCTTCTTCAAGAGTTTTGAAGCCTTCGCCAGTGATAGCGGAGAAGTGTACGAATACATCGTTGCCGCCTTCAACCTCGATGAAGCCGAAACCTTTCTCAGCGTTGAACCATTTAACTGTACCTTGTTGCATGTGGAAAACCTCCATAAAATGTATTAATATGCGCCTGTTTCGTCTATCAAACAAAAAATTCACACATTGGAAAGGGTTCATGATTTGTAATGATACCCTTTTCAATATGTGAATGCAGGTTCATATCATTGATTGCTTTGAGTGTACTATACCCGCAAGCAAAATGCAAGTAACAACTCAAATATATTTTTCCAAATAAATCGACAGCGTTCGCACCCCTAAAGGACATAGCAGCAAGGGTTCTCGTTCTCTTTACAATGTCTTTTCATTAAGGGGTGCTGTTAGCTAACTGGAAATTATTTTCGCTTTTTGCGAACAAATGCGGCTGTTGCATTATTGCTTTTTTTCTTTTTTTGTTTCCTCTTTTTTAAACCTTCAGCTATGCTCCCGATTTCTGACTCAACGCGAAGGTCATTTTTGGTTTTGCCAGCACCTTTTATAATATGGAGCTTCACATCGTCATTGTGTTTCTTTTTTTGGTTCGCTTTAATGCCTTTATCCTGCCAAAACGCCTTTTTGTTGTCGCTGTCTCGACTATGCGAATGCTGGTCAGTATCGCGAATCGGAAGACCCCACATATCGGTACGAACATCGCTGCTTGCTGCAGAGTCGGAATGTTTGTGTTCAGATCGAGGTGCTCCGCTGGATTTTCCAGTTTTGCGGTCAGCTGCTTTTCCAGCTTGATGTTCAGTCATCCAAGGATTGTCGTTTCCTTCTTTTACGCCGTTACTAGGTCGTTTGCCTCTGCGGCCCGTCGCCGTACGGTCTATAGTGTCGCCAGAACGCTTTGAGCGGCCCGTGGCTCGACCGCCGCCATCAGCGGAGTTACGAGTACGCAAAGAGGTGAAGCTTGTTGCTGGGGAGCCTTCTGCTCTTCTAGATGAGCCTCGCTTTTCGGAATCTCTTTTTGCGTAACCCCGGCGGCCCCCTCCTCCATACGCTCCAAAGCCTGCGTCTGCGATACCTTTATATTCGCCGCGCTGCTTCATATCAACCATTTCAAAATCTATATTATGCTCATCCATATCGACTCTGGCCACGCGTATTTTCACTTCATCGCCAATACGATATACCTTCGATGTGCGCTCACCGATCAAGACCATATGCTGCTCATGGAAATGATAGTAATCGTCTGTTAAATCGCTTAGTCTAATTAATCCTTCGACTGTGTTATCCAATTCGACAAACATGCCGAAACTTGTCACACTGCTAATAATGCCAGTAAATTCTTCGCCCACTTTATCCAGCATATATTCGCATTTTTTCAGCTTCTCTGTATCCCGCTCCGCCTCAGTAGCCACTCGTTCACGCTCTGACGAATGCTGAGCAATGTCCGACATGCGGCCTTTGAGAGCATCAAATCTAACCTCTGACAACGAACCGCCGCCAGCGATTACTTCTCGAATAATGCGGTGGATAACGAGATCCGGATAACGTCGAATTGGCGATGTAAAATGTGTATAGAACTCTGCAGCCAAACCAAAGTGTCCGAGACTCTCAGCATCATACTTGGCCTGCTTCATGGAGCGAAGCATCATCGTAGAAATGACGGTAGCTTCCTTTGTGCCTTCAATTTCAGCCAGCAAGCTTTGCAGTGCACGCGGATGAACAGAATTGCCTTTTCCCTTTACAACGTAACCGAAATTAGACGCGAACTGCATAAAGGTCATTAGCTTCTCTTGATCCGGATCCTCGTGGATACGGTATAAGAAAGGCATGCGCAACCAATGGAAATGTTCGGCAACTGTCTCATTAGCGGCCAGCATAAACTCCTCGATAATCTGTTCAGCTACAGAGCGCTCGCGTTTGACAATATCAATTGCTTTGCCTTCTTCGTCGACTATAATTTTCGATTCTTGAAAATCAAAATCGATGGCGCCGCGCTTCATGCGCTTGGAGCGAAGCTTCATTGCCAGCTTCTCCATCAAATCAAACATATCTAACAAATTTGCATAGCGCTCTTTCAGTTCAAGCTCGGGTTCTTCCTCGGTAGCGGTAAGAATCTTTCGAACATCAGAATAAGTCATGCGCTCGGTTGTACGAATAACGCTTGTAAAAATATCATGACGAACTCGTTTAAAGGTTTTCGCATCAAATTCCATTTCACACGAAAGCGTTAAACGATCGACCTTAGGATTGAGCGAGCAAATCCCATTAGACAAACGATGCGGCAGCATCGGAATAACACGATCGACCAAGTAGACGCTGCAGCCTCTGCGATAGGCTTCCTGATCAAGCTCAGAGCGCTCCCGTACATAATACCCGACATCAGCGATATGTACGCCGAGCAAGTAATTGCCATTTTCAAGACGCTTCACTTGAACTGCATCATCCAAATCCTTTGCATCTGCGCCATCAATCGTGACGATAACCTCGTTGCGCAAATCTCTGCGCCCTTGGCTTGTAATTTCCTCTTCAGTTATATATTCAGGCGCAGCAATTGCCTCCGCCATAACCTCATCCGAAAATCCTTCTGGCAGCTGATGCTTTCTTACAATAGATAAAATATCTACGCCAGGGTCATTTTTATGACCTAATATTTCAATAATTTCTCCTTCTGCCGCAGCTCTGCCTTCCGGGTAGTGCACGATGCGTACAACAACCTTTTGTCCGGTAACTGCTCCCTTGAAGCCCTCCTTAGGAATAAAAATATCGCGGTTGATACGTTTATCATCAGGGGATACAAAAGCGTACGTATCAAAATTCTCAAATGTACCTACTATTTGGGTAACAGCGCGCTGTACAATCCGTACAACCTCGCCCTCCATCCGTCCGCCCCCAGGGCTTTTGGCAGTAATACGCACCAGAACAATATCACCGTTCATAGCGGTTTTCAGATCATTAGCATGAAGGTATACATCAGGGTGATCCTTCTCATCTGGAATAAGAAAGGCAAAGCCTTTGGCATGTGCTTGCAATTTGCCCCGCAGCAGGTTCATGCGCTCTGGCACGCCGTAGCGGTCATTGCGAGTGCGCAAAATAGCGCCCTCTTGTTCAAGCTTATTCAATGTTTTTAAAAACTTCTTGAATTCAATGGCATCATCAATGCCAAAATGTGCTTCCAGCTCTTGATAGGTCATCGGTTTATAAGCAATTTCTCGCATAAATTGCAAAATGCTTTGTTCATGATTATCCATGATTACATGTTCTCCTCGTGTATTGGTTCCAACCAATAGATTTCCATATATTATGTAGTATACACGAATGCGATGTTTTGCATCCGTTTTTAACATAATAATCTGATTCTGTGAAGAGTGGATGCTCCTCTAAATTAATATAAACAAAAAAGACGGGGAAATCCCCCGTCTTTTAAAATTCGATGTAGATTATTGATTTACGAAATACGATACGACCAGCGCCAGCACGAAAAATCCAGCTGCTAATACAACAGTTAAACGTTGTAAGAACAAGTCCAAACCGCGTGCTTTTTGCTTACCGAACAAATGCTCTGCACCGCCAGTAATCGCTCCAGACAATCCTGCACTTTTACCCTTTTGCAGCAATACAACAGCGATAAGTCCGATCGCAAATATGACAAGCAAAATCTTCAAAAATACATCCATTGATTCCACCTCCAACATAGGCGCTCCGAAAAACACATAAGATGATTTTATCATAGTTGTCAACACATTACAATAGGACGAGTAAAATCTAAAATTGGAACGCAGCTGCAGTCCGAAATCAAACCTGATTGTAGTGCCTTTACTTCTCTATTTAATCGACACGCTTAATAACACAGTTACTCGAAAGGCTTTAATATTTGACGAATGGCATAAATGCGATTTGGATCCATCGGCTTTGAAAAACTTGAATCTACGCGGACAGCAGAACCGTAATGGACCTGGCCGATGCCTGTTTCCCGTAAGAATTGCTCCGTATTTTCAACCGATAATCCGCTGCCGCCCTGAAGATGTAATCCAAGCTCCACTGCCCTTTGCTGTAATCTTTTTAAGTGCTCCATGCTGTCGATTGCTTTATCAGCACCGCCAGAGGTTAGTATTCGGCTAATCGCAGGGTACTGGGCCAGCACTTTCAAGCCTTCGAACTGATCCACCAGCTCATCAAAAGCGCGGTGATACGTCACATCTAGCCCATCTGCAGCTTTCAGCAATCTTTCAAGCGATTGAATATCGATCTGCCGATTGGAATTGTTGGAGCCAATAACGATCCCAGGAGCACCGCATGCTTTTACAGCTTCAATATCTCTGATCATAAGAGTGATATCCGCCTCAGAATATGTGAAAGACTGGCTATGCGGGCGAATCATAACGTATACCGGTATTTTAGATGTGGCTACCGCTGCTTCTACCAGACCAATACTAGGCGTCAAGCCTCCCTCTGCTATGCCGCTTACTAATTCAATGCGGTCTGCAGAGCTTGCCGAAGCGACAGCAATATCATCAATCGTTGTTGCTATAACTTCAAGTATCATTTCATAAACCTCCTTGATTGCATTATGTTAGCCGTCAGCTAATTGTCTGGCATCACCCGATTCGATTTTCTATTTTCACAAGAACGTTAAGCTAGGAGCAATTTTTCATAACTTTTAAGCCGGAATCGTGCTCTCTAAAGTTTTAACGAAGCTCAGAAGCTTTATATCACCAATAACAGCACTTTGTCGATTCATTGTAGATAGTTGCAACAAGCAATAGAAGGGGTGGTCCTC
>NZ_JBOZWO010000015.1:0-127725 GCF_050864975.1 Paenibacillus sp. GXUN7292
CATTGTCCGTATCATTAGGATTCACTCGAGCTCAATAGCTGCATCGTACACCAAACGTATAGAACTGCCCTTCATCATCCCTGTTGCACTGCTATGTATACTTCATGTTACAGCATGGCGGCAGATAGCAAATCCTCCGAGAGCGATTTGCATATCGATATACTTATCCACAATTTTAACTGATGCATAATTTCCTAAACAAATAAAAAAACAGCCCTCATCGGGCTGCCTGATTTCGTAACTCTATAAGCTATAATCGTATTCAATCCCACCAAAAATACCACACATCGTGCTTCAGTAAATAGTCGGCATAATGCCCCAGCGTCGGATAGCTTTCCAAAACATATTGGCAAAACATAAAATGCTCTTTAGCGAGCTTTAATGCTTCCTCTTGTGTCGACGGTTTTCTTCCGGCTTGTAAAACCCAAGTATCATCCGACACCGCAAGCGCTCTTGTCTCGTAGTTTTCCTGCCAATGTTTCATAATAACCGATTGGTATTCAGGAAGCGGACATTCATTAAAACCTCCCATCGGAACCCATAACGGCGCTTCAAAGCCGGACTCTGGCGACAATGCCAATACGATCAGCTTCTTGTCTTCATCTTCTATTTTACTCTGAATCCACGAATAATTTAAAATGAAAGGCTCCGTCTCCGCTTCACAAAGCTGTTCGTTTAATAGCTCATGCCCTTCCCATATCAATTTATAGGCTTGGTAGATTCCTTCAAAGCCTTTCCCGTCCAAATTTTTCTGGTCTGCAGGAAGATCCGTATAATAAAGCTGAGACTCTACGATTTTCCGCCATGCATCTTCTGCGCTTAAGCTATGAACCTTTGCCAGCTGATTGTGGACATAAGCCGTAAGCGATTCTTCTTCGTCAAACACCTCTTCAAGCATTTCCACCAAATTATAGCAGGGCAGAACTAACAAGCCATGCTTTCCGTCCTTTTTCGCTGGCAACGTTAAATTGTCTAAATCAACTGTTTCTATTTCACATTCCTTCAAATAATGAATTAGCTCATCCATCATGCTTCGCGCCTCTTTTTACAAAATTTAATATCAAATTAATATTTTATTCAGGCGAAAGAATCATTTGCCAGCGTTCAAATATTGTGCGAATACATCGGCAATCGCTTCGGAAGTATGCAAGCTTTCTTGGAGCGTGTTGTTCGTTCCCCCGATCTCCAACAATATGCTGCCCGGGGAAATCGACTGATTGTATTCTCCATTCCCTTTATCAGCGCTTTTGGTTAAAATGCCGCGCGATAATCCCGGGTACTTTTCATTTAACAGCTTGTTTAACGATTCGGCGAAAGCTTTGTTTTCCTTGTAACGAGGGTGTCCGGTACCGATCACGAACAAAATTCGCGCATATGTTTTACCTTCGATCGTAATCGTGGTTTTCTCACGCGGAACGTCTGCATCTCGGTGGATATCGAAGAAATAGGAAAGCGACGGATAGTCTTTTCTAGCCTTTTCAATAGCTTTGCGTGATACCGAGTATGATTGACTATAACTCAGCTTCTCCTGCTTCAGCTGTTCAGCGAAATCATCTTGACTGGATAATGCAGGAATGCCTTTTTCCTCCAATAGCTGATCGAGGCGCATCCCTACCAATGTAATATTTTCGACCGGGTCGTCAACAGAAGAGCCCTTTGTATTACGTGCGATGTTTTTCCAAGATTCTCTATTATGAGTATGATAAATAAATAACATCGGAGCGAAATTCTCGTCCTTTTTCGAAGATGTTGTAACATTGCCATTTCGTTTCGAGAAATCAGTATTTACGACCCAGCTTGCAACATAAGCTGTGCTTTTATTCGGAAGAGATACTTTGTACCATTCCCCCTCAGTACTGATGATCGAGTAGGTATGGCCTGGCTGTGCCTTGCCGATAATTTTATAATCGGTTCCCGGGCCGCTGCGCAAATTTGTCACATCAGTAATATGAACGATGGTCGGCTGCTTCAGACTCGTATCTGCTTCTGTCCCCTTCGACTGAGCCGGCTTGGAGCTTTCATATTGTATGTATTCTTGGTATACCCAGCCGATACTTTCCTTCGATAAACGAATTTTCACCCAATCGCTCTGCTTATCAAGCACTTCATACCGGGTTGACTTTCCTATCTTTCGGATGATGGATGCCGATAAATTCGGCTCTGTGCGTACATTCAACACGTCCACCGTACTTCTGGCATATTCTATTTGATCCGCCTTATTGGCAGCATATGCCGCATCAATGGAGCCGAAAAGCAAAGTAGCGCCTAGGATGGCACTTATTATTTTGTTACGTAACAATCGTACTCAACCCCCTATGTCGATTCTATCATCTATCGATTCGACATAGATTGGCAAAATCCCTTCTCATACAACTCAAAAATATAGCATTCGCGCACGATTCCAAGGAATGTACGAATGCTGGAATATTACTCTCAATTTTGATGCCGTGACCATGTCTCTTAAATATTGATATTTTGAGCAGGTGTCTGTCCGTTTCGCATCCAGACGAATTTGAATTTACTGAAATTAATAACTCATAGCGAAGGGAAAGGAGAAACAATGAAACGGAATGTCTATTGCTGCTGCAAATGTTATTTTTCTTGTAGCTGTAAAAAACATAGAGGACATCGTAGGAAGAACACGAAGAAAAAACGTGTCATTCAAACAAAGGTTAACACATTCTATACGGTGTCTGATGGCGTCAAAAGAACTTATACAAATAATGACCATATAAAGGGATACGGGAAGAACTATATCCCAGACCCGCGTAAAGTTTCATTTGTGAGCCTCTACGTCAATGGCGTGTTACAGCCTTCCGTCAACTACAAATTCAGTAAAGGGAAAATGAAACTAAAAACAACAGATGTTCCCGTAAAAGGTGTTCCGATAACCGCTCAGTTTGTGAGTATTAGTTGGGTAAAGTCACGGTCTCGCCGAAAGGAGGTGATGAACATGGCCGCAAGTCTCGTAAAGTTATATGTCACCGCGACAGCTTCCCAGCCTATTGCTTCAGACGGCGAAGTTACAACCACAGTGAATCCATCTGTAACACGTTACGTTGCAGTCGTGGAAAGTGGAATGATTGGAGCAACAGATACAACCATCCTGGCAGATAGTTTCGTGGACGACAATGGTGCAGCAGTGAGTGCCCTTCCAGCACCGCCAACGAATGGATATTACAATGTATATTCAAACGGTGTGCTGCAAGAAGGCGGATTGTCTACCCTTAGTACAAGCCAGTTGGTTTTATCGACTAATCAAATTATTGCAGGTACTCCGGTGGTTTTAGAGGTTGCAGATTTCTCCAATACGACATCTGCAATTACTACAGAGCCAACTATTTCTGCACCGACTATTACCGTTACCACGTAAAAAATCAATGCCACCTCGCTTTGCTATAAGTGGGGTGGCATTATATTATGTTGAGATGTTATTTCCACATAATTGAGGCAATGGGTAACGATTGTATATATTTACCAATATAAAGGGTTTTTCAACAGTTTGACAAGGTCATCGCATGATGGCCTTGTCTTTTGTCGTCTGCGGTCTCAGAAAACCTCAATCTCGAAATCGTATTTTTTCGTCTATTTGGTAGACTTGTAGTCCTGCGGACTAATTCCGATATATTTTTTGAATACTTTGGAGAAATACGTCCGATCCGAGTACCCCAGCTTAATCGCAACCATCTCCACCGCTTCGCCCTGCTCAAACAATTGCTTGGCAATATTCATCTTGTATCTATGCACATATTCGGTAAAGTTAACGCCTGCAATTTTCTTGAAATAGCGGGAGAAATAGCTCGGGTTCAGGAACAGATGATTGGCCACTGAAACCGATGAAACGTTTTCAGCCAAATTGATAGTAATATATTCATTGATCTCGTGCAATCTGGGTTCTCTGGTCAATTCCTTGCGCTCCTTGACCTGAGCGCCCCCAATCTTGTTTATATGCTGCTTGGCCAGCAGAACAGCTTCCCGGGAGGAAACGGTATGCGGCAACAGCGTATACAAATTTTCCTTATCGTATTGAAAATTCCATTCATAGTCCAGCGCCCGCAACATCTGAGACAAATGATACCAGAACGACTTTGGATTCAGCATGACGATCCGGGCATAATGCTCCATCTGCTCCACTACTGTCTCCAACGCGCTCAAACTCCGCTTTTCATTGGCCAACAACAGCTCTTCCTTGTACCTCTTGAATTCCTGATCGTCCGCCGTCCATACCGGAAGCGGTTCATCGGGCATATGGGAGACGGTCGAGTCTTCGTAATAAATCATTCTCTGAAATTCCATCAATCGTTCATATGCCGCCTTTAGCGCGCCCAGACCGTGCAGTTCGCCGCTGATAGCGCCTCTCATTTCAATCTTCAAGTAATCTTTGATTTTCAGACGGAGCCTCTCCAAGTATGTCTCAAATTCTTTATGGATATTAACCGCCAAGTTGGGCTTATAATTCAGAATAAATACAAATTTCCCTGCCTGCTCCAGCGGAATAATTGTGACAGGCGACCAAGTGCCTGCCGTCTCTTCCGCAATATTAAAGAAGGCATAATGAATCAGATCCATATCCTCATAGCGATAATGCTCTAGCAATGAGGCGTAATCGATCGCCACCACGGCCAGCATGAAACGCGGAAGTTCCCAACGTATCCCGACCTTCTCCAGCAATTGCTGCAACCGCTGCTCATCCATCTTCCCTACAAGTTGACGCCACAGTTGTTTCTTGACTTGATCACGATGGTGTTCCAGTTCTTCTCTGAAGGACAATTGATCGATGCGATCCCGCAATTCATCGGCCACTCTGGATGCTTTCTGTAAGCTGTTGCTCAGTTTCTTCGGTGTTAATTCGTCCTTGATCAAATAATCGTCAGCCTGCAGACGCACAGCGCTTCTGGCATAACCAAAATCCTCATGGCATGTCACAAATATAATGCGTACTGCGGAGTTGATCTCGCGAATCCGGGAAGCCAGCTCGATTCCGTCAATTTGCGGCATCCCAATATCTGAAATTACAATATCCGGATTTTTCTCCCGAAATATCTCAAGCGCCTTGACACTGGAGAAGGCAGTGGCCACAACTTGCAAATTCAACTCTTCCCATTGAATTATTTGTTCCAAATAGCGGAGCATCGGCACATCATCATCTATGATCATTACTTTTCTCAATCTGATCACCTTCTTTGCCATCTGATAATGGAATACGTGTGGACACTGTTATTCCATTGTCCGTATTTTCATAAATTCGGATAGAGGCGGAACCTCCGAATGTCAGTTGCAGCCTGCGTAACACATTGGGCAACCCGATATTCTGATTGGATGCTGCCGGCTCTTTATCATTTTCCAGAATGGATCGCAGGTTAGCCAACGTATCGACGGGCGCCCCTTTGCCATTATCTGCGACATCGATCACCAGGGTGCCTTCTAAACAATATACATCTACCCGTATGGCCGGATTGGCGGGATAATCGGGAAGTTTGGAGAAGCCATGAATAATTGCATTCTCTACCATAGGTTGCAACATCAGCCTTGGCACCATAAACGATTTCCATTCATCAGGAATGTGTATGAGAAATTGAAAGTCCATTTCGGTACGCATCTTCAATATACGGGTATAGTCCATCAGCAGCCTGCATTCGTCTTCCAACGAACACATCTCATTAACCCGCATATATGCCCGCAGTAAACTCATCAATGATCCGAGCTGTCCGCCGTGCACCTGATCCCCTTTTAACATTAGGTTACATTTGATCGAATTTAACGTATTAAGCAGAAAATGAGGCTGAATTTGCGCAAACAATGCCTGCAATTCAATTACCCTTTTTTCTTCCTGCTCCTGTTCAATGTTCAAGAGCAGACGGTTGATTCTGTCCAGCATGTTATTGAATGCAATCCCGAGAATGGACAACTCGTCTTTGCCTTTGGCCGGGAAGCGGACGACACGATCTCCCTCGCCAAAATTTTCAGCTACTCGGCGCAGTTTGTCCAGCGGGCGATAAAGCTGCCTTCCGATAAAGATGGAAATGAATATAAAAAGAATGAAGCAAATCGTAATCAGCAAAATATGTATCCGAAACACATAGGTTAGTTCTTTAGTAATTTCTTTGTTGGAAAACCGATAGATCAATTCCCAGCCTGTATTAGAAACAATTGACCGGAGTTCTACCTGATTGTCACTAGAAATTGCATCTGTTCCCTCCATCTTATAAGAGAAAACTTCTTCGCCCTTCTCATTAACCAGATCGATTTGCCCAAAATTAACAGAAGACATCACTTCTTGAAAATAATGAATTGGAATACCGATAAACAATGTCCCCAGCCGCTCGCCCGTATATATATGTTTAACGGGACGCATGGCCATATAGAAGGAATCCGATTTCCGCAAATTGCTTACCTTGAGATTCTCCGCCATCATCCATTGCAACTGATTGGGATTTGCATGAGTGATCCAGTCGGAGACGGCTTCCTGGGCCACCCAGGTTTTAAGCGAACGATAGTCGAGTTCATTGTTGTTGCCGTACACAATATAGCCCTGCTGATTCAGATAAAAAATAGAGGCTTTCATTCCTGATGTTTTGGAAAACACCAGATCGATATAATCCGTAATATACATTAGGTTTTCGTAATTTTTCGAGGATTGCAAAACCGCTACATCTTTAAAGCTTCTCAGGGATTCCAGGAAACTTGCGTTTTTGTTGAAGCTGATTAAATTGTTGGTATAAATCACGTCCTCCATCGATTTGGACAAATCGTGGGCAATCATCGTGATTACATTATGCTGAGAAGCTTTTACCTTCTCAAGCGTAATATCTTTGATAACTATATAGGCAAGCAAACTGGCACTGACAAGAGGGAGCAAGATGAAGAATAGTAGCGACAACTGGATGCGCGAATAAAACGAATACTTCTGAAACCACTTCATCATTCCGTTCCCTTCCCTCCATCCAGTGGCCTTATTGATGTGACGAAATGTTACCCTAGAATACATAATAAGGCAACCTTTATAAGGTTACCTTTACTATGTATAAATTGTGAACGGTCGTTACTTGGATTGCTCAATAATTTTGTTGGCTTCCGAAACCATCCACGCTTGCGTGTCTGCAGCTGACGCTTTGTCCAGCAAGAACATGCTGAGGCCTTCCTCCAACACTTTCTTCAGTTGGCTGGAATAAGCTGTGGAGAAAGTAGGATCATAAGGGATATTTACACGGCTATCGTACACCGTATTTTTGAGAGATTCCACATCGATCAAGTTTTCAAAGCCACCTGCCATGCTGGAGATGACAAGTCCTGCATCTACACTTTTGGAACCCGGGAAGTCAGTGATAACGTCCGTTTGCTGCGCCAAGAACTTGATGAAGTCATATGATTCCTTCTTGTGTTTGGAATTGGCTCCGATCGCATTGTAATGTCCGCCTACATAGGAAGAACCGATCTCCACATTTTCAGAAGAACGAGGCAGCGGTGCAAATACCGTTTGGAAATCATGCGGATACTTTTCCTTGTCCTTGATCATGCCGATCAGGAAAGAGCCCGCCGGAACCATTGCCGCTTCACCGTTCAAATACTCTGATGCATAATGCAGCTTGGATGCAATAACATCGGAGAATGGTTTAACAGATTTGCTTTCTTCCATAGCACGGCGCATATCGAGGTAGTCAGCAAACACTTTTTCACCAAATACAGGCGTTTCGTCTTCTTTTAAATACGGATGCGGCAATTCGTTATACGCTGGGAAGCTTGCATATTCGCCCCATGTGTGGAAATACGTGCCGTATTGTCCGTCTTTGGTCATTTTTTGTGCATAATCGCGGAAATCATCCCATGTCCAGCCCCAAACCGGAACTTCCAGCCCAGCATCTTCCAATGCTTGCTTGTTAATAGCTACGAGCCATGGCTGTGCCAAATCTTGAATGCCGTATACGTTACCGTCATAGATCGGATTAATGAAGAACTCGTCCGCCGGCTTGATGCCGTCCGCGTCCAAATATTCGTTAATCGGAGTCAGAATGCCGCGTGCGGCACGCTCGATCAAGAAATCAACATGCGAGAAAGCAACAACGTCGATTGCTTCTCCCGTACCAGCCATAATGTCAAGCTTCTGATAGAAATCCGTGCTGTTTGCATTCGTAACCAGCTTCACGTATTCAACTTTGATATGAGGAAACTCTTTCTCGAAGTTAGCTATTTTTTCCATTGTTTTTTCTTCCGCTACTCCGTCTTCCCAGCTATAATATTTGATAGTCACATCTTTTGGCTTTTCGTTTTCATTGTTGTTCTGTTCGCTCGACGCCGTCGGTTGCGGCGGTTCCGTAGCTGTCCCCTGATTGTTCCCCTTGTTGTTAGATGAACCGCATCCTGCAAGCAGTCCAATAACCAATATCATTATAGCCAAAAATTTAACCGTTTTCATTCTTTTTTCCTCCCTTTTTCATATACCATTTATACCTCTTCCGTATCTTACAATGCCAAGTATAATAATAGCGTGTACAATCTTTGCATTTACGTGCACTTATTTTACTTTATCCTTTTACTCCCCCTACCGTGATCCCTTTAATAACTTGCTTCTGCAAAATGATAAAGACCAGCAGCAATGGCAGAATAGCCGAGACGGCAGCCATCATGATCGCCGCGTAACTGGTGCTGTACATCCCCTGGAAGGATTGAATGCCTAACGGGACCGTATATAGCTTGCTGTCCATAAGGAAAATAAGAGGATTCTGATAGTCATTCCAGGACCACATAAACTTCAGAATACCGGCGGTGGCCAGAATCGGCTTCGCCATAGGCAGGACAATCTGCCAATAAATCCGGAACAGGCCTGCTCCGTCTATTTTACCCGCTTCGATAAATTCCTGATTGATGCCCAGCATGAATTGCCGCATCAGAAAGGTCAAAGGAATCGAGAAGGCGGTCATGACTATCAGGGCAGCATGCGTATTATAAAGCCCCAGCCATTTGATCAGCACATAACGCGGCACTAATGTCGATTCCGCAGGAATCATAAAAAACGAGAGCAATAAGAAAAATACGACGTTCTTGTAACGGAACTTCATCTTGGCGAACGAAAAGCCGGCCAAAGATGAGAAGATCAGCGTAAGGGCTGTCGTGATCACGGCAATCTTAATGGAGTTCATATAATAATGTCCGAATGGAACATTGCCGTACCATACCGTTTTGAAGTTGTTGATCAAGTTCCATTCGGCAGGGATCCACTGTATGGGAAACTTCATAACATCCTTCTCGACCTTAGAAGCTGCAGATAACATCCAAAGCAGCGGCGACAGGAACACCAGGGAAAGGAGCCCCATCAACAATGTAGCTATCACTTTTGATACTTTTAACTGTGTCATGGACAACACCTTTCCTCAATATTGATTCCGCTGCATTCTGACAGTCAGCAACGTTATTACCCCGATCACAATGAACAGCACCCAAGATAGCGTAGCTGCGTATCCCATGCGAAACTTTTGGAAGCCTTCCTCATAAAGATAATAGACCAATACATTCGTGGCATTTCTCGGACCGCCGCCGGTCAGGAAAGCGACCAAGTCAAACACCTTGAACGAATTGATGACCGAGGTGATTGTCAGGAAAAACGTTGTTGTTCCCAGCATTGGGACGGTAATGCGCGTAAATTGCTTCCATTTGTTGGCACCGTCGATTTCCGCCGCTTCATACAGATCATCCGGAATAGCGGTTAGCCCCGCCAAATAAATAACAACGTTGTAGCCGATGACTTGCCATACGGCAATAATGATAATGCTCCACAATGCATAGTCGGTGCTTCCCAACCATTTCGGCGGATCCATAATACCAAGAGTCATTAATATATTGTTGACGACCCCTTGGGACGGGTGAAACAGCACAGAGAATACGGCGGCTACCGCAACTGTCGTCGCGATATAAGGGATAAAAAATACGACTTTAAAATAACTTTTAAAATACAAAACCGAATGTATCACGACCGCAATGACCATTGCAAAAATTATACTAAGCGGTACGGTTGCTGCCGTATACAATAAATTGTTCTTTAGCGTTTTATAAAACTTCGATTCCTGGAACAGATTGACGTAGTTATCAAACCCGGCAAATGTAATACCTTTAAAACCTGAGACCAGATCCCAACTGGTAAAGCTTAAGTATAGCGAAAAAAGCAAAGGAAAAGCTCCCAGCACTACAATACCAATCGTCTCAGGAGCTATAAATAACCACCCTAACAGCGTTTCTTTCCGAGAACTCGTCCAAAATACTTTTTTCGCTTCTGTTTTTTTCAGCGAGACCCCGGGTTGAGCATTCCCCTGCATATTGTTCTCCCCTCATCCTGATTTTGTATGATTATAAATTTATTATAGTACGCCCGGAACAGCCAAAAAGCTGACGATTTGTACTTGAATGTGCACTTTTTTTACCTTCGAAAATATGAATGTTGTTTTAATCAGACAAGGATAAACGGCTTCCGCCGTCCTTTGGAAAGGCGCGTTTACCGATGAATTATCAGAACAAGTTTATAGTGAAAACTTATAAAGTCTTGTAATTCAAAAAAAAGCGCAATGTGATGTGGCTGTTCGATCACATTGCGCTTATTAATAATCAGTTAAGCTAAAGGATTGATTAACGCTTATTGCTCAATTACACGCATAATAATGGTTACGACTTCCGCTCGAGTAGCAATGCCGTCTGGCACGAAGTGATTATGGCTGCGACCTTGGATAATACCAATTTGGTGTAAAGCTTTCACTGCGCTCTTCGCCCATATCGGTACTGCTCCATCATCAGCAAATCCAGTGTTGTTAGATACATCGTCAAGCGATATATCCATTGCACGTGCAAGCATAACTGCCATTTCTGTACGGCTAATTTGCTGGTTCGGGCGGAAGGTGTCATCACTGTAGCCCTTCACAATTCCTAGCTCAATCGCTTGAGCAATAGCTTTCCTAGCCCAGTCACTGATTTGCCCATGATCCTGGAAATCAATTGCTTCTCCAGCAACATTCCACTTAAATGCATTAGCCAGCATAACGGCAAATTCAGCACGTGTTACTGCGGCGTTTGGTCTGAAGGTCTGATCTTGATAGCCTTTAACGATATTAAGCTCTGCCGCGCGTTTGATAGCATCAGTCGCCCAGTGTCCTTTAACATCAGTAAAGCTTGTTTCTTCAACTTTGGATGGCTCTTCCGGTTCTTCCGGTTCTTCAGTTTCGCCATCCGTGCCGCCTCCCGGCTTGCCTGGATCTGGCTTTTCTGCTGGAGGAATAATAACTCCGCCTCCGCCGCTGCTTGCAGGCATCATTGCAACTTCAATGCTTGGTCCATCCGTTGTCCAATTTCCGGCTGCATCTGCCGCTTCAACCTTAAAGGTATATTTTTTGCCTGGTTGCAGGTTGATAAGATCTGCTTTGTTCACATTACCGGCAACTTCCTTGCTTCCGCCTTCCCAAGTCAACTTATATTGGGTTACGCCGACATTATCTGTTGCGCGCGTCCACGTTAAGGTCAAGCTTGTTTTGGTTAAATTTGAAGCAGACAGCAAGCTGACAGCAGGCCATGCAGGCGCAACCTTGTCATCAATTGATTCAAGCAGTTCGATTTCCGTTTCAAACAATTGAACGGGCACCTTTACAACCCCGTCAGAAACAAAACCGGATAGCGTCAATAATTCAATAGAATTCGCAGAATCTTTAAGTGATTTAAGCTGTATCACTGACAGCGCGCCTGATTGATCAAGCGCCTTGGCATTGCCGGTAATAAGGATATGAACCTTGCCTGCCGTTGCATTGTAACGCAGAATCGCATCGTCTGGAGAAATCCTCTCGTCAAGCGCAACTGTTTCGAGAACAAATGCATCCGCATTGTACTCAAGTATATATTCATGGCCGATCACTCCTGCTTGAAGGTTTTCCAGGCCAATCACAACATCGATAACATCGCCTTTTTCTGCTGTTTCTGGAGCCTTGATGAAGGATACGTTTATCGGATCTGGAACCTCTCCTTGGCGCAAGTTAGGCAGTGACTCTTGTCCTCGCTGATCTACAACCATCGCTTGCGTAATCGCCAGCTTGCCTGCGGCATGTTTAACGGCCAATATTGGCTCATTATCTGCAAATCCATTATTCTTTGCAACGATCAATTGCAGCTTGCCATCTGCCTTCTCGGCGAAGCGGATAATTTCCACTCCATCTTCCGGTTCAACCGCAATATCGTCAAACGCCCCGCCCGTTGCCTCCAGTTCAAACTCGGCAACAAATGTGCCAGGCCTTATGTTATTCATTGCAAGCTTATATACAGTCTCGTTGCCAGCAGATGGAAGCGTATAAAAAAGTACATTGGCAGCTTCGGAATTGTTAAGCTCCGTTTGCTCCAGGAATAATCCTTCCGGCACTTTGGCATCACGTGTATCATCTTGCTCTAAACCCAGCGCTCGAAGAACAATCGCATAGATGTCATAAGTGTTTCCGCCTTTCAGCAGCTTCTCGCCAAGTTCTTCGGTCGCTACGGTCCGGCCGTTAGCAGCCATAAATACAGTACGGTTCAGATCATTATCGTAACCATGCTGTGTCCAGTTTTTAATTGTGCCATCTTGCTGCGGCATACCGCCGCCATGGTCTGCGCTCATAAGAATAAGTGTATCCTCAAGCAAGCCTTGCCTGGCCACTTCGTCAACAACCTGCTTTATTCTAGTATCCGTCAGGTTCATCTTCTCGTAATATTCTCTGGAATAAAAGCCCTTGCTATGACCAGTCGTATCCGTTTCGTCAAACGTAACATGAATAAAGCTAGTATCCTTTAACTTGCCGCTTCTGACGAAATCCAGTGTATTGTTTAACGTGTAGGAATCATCATTGTTCAAGCCGCGGACAAGCTCAGCACCCAAATTCTGTTCAACGTGACCATAAATCGCATCAAACCATACAGAGAAGTACGCTGTACGCCGCTGTGGCCAAGTCTCGTTCAATGTACGATGGATTGTCCCGGCATGGTGACCATCCATGTACATCGAGCTGCTGCTATAGCGATTTTTAGCAGAGCTCCAGTTGTCAACCTCATGATGTTCAAAATCTAATCCCGTAATCATCGCTACCCAGTTAGGTGTGGAGGTAGACGGCATAACCGTTCTAACGTCGTAGCTCACCGCTCCGCTTTCAATTAAGCCGCGAATAAATGGAATGTTGAGCAAGTCGCCGACTGGCTGCACCTGTTGGTTCGGACTGCTCCAGAATGGAGAATCTTTACCTCTTACAACGTTGCCTCCGCCATCCATGCCGATGAACAATACGCGTTTGTACGGCATTATTCTGGATTGCTCAGCAATTTTCCCAAGTATATCCTGGCTAACATTCGCTTCCAGACCTGCTGCAATATCGCTTACAGTAATCAAGCCGTCTTTGTTCAGATCCAGTGCTTCCTTGTTATGAATTTGTACTATTTTCTCACCAAGCGTAAAGCTGGCTGCATTTTCAAAGAAAACGGTCTCAGCCGCATCACTAAATAACGCTTCGGTAATGGCCACTCTTCCCTCTCCGGATTCAGAGATCGTTTTGAAGTCCAGGATAGCCATTTTGGATTCGCGATACTCAAATTCATGAGTGGACGGTTTATGAATCACACCGGAGATTTTAAGCTCAAGCTTGCCATTTTCATTGCTTAATACTTGAATCGTTTGTCTGGTGTCTTGAGCATATGCCCTAATAAATTCGAATTTATCCGGATCATACATAATGGTCGTATGAAGAGTGCTTGCACGATCGATTTGACGCTTAAATCTAGAGGTAAGGTTCATACGCATTAAGCTGTCCGCGATGGAATGCTCAGCACCGAAAAATACCAGTTCGCCAGATACTTCTTCTTCCGGAATTGGAGGAGCCATGTTGTAAAGCGTCTCTACATCACTTTCGCTGAGCGCTCCTTCAAAAATGTAAAGCTCGTCAAGCAAAAAGTCCAGCGCACCTGCGCCTGGAACACCATTGCCATCCACACCGATCTTGGTAGAATATGTCCCCGGATCAACTGTTCCTTGTACATTTAGCGGGCCCTGATGAACTTGATTGCCATCAACATAAATTTTTGATTGTGCACTTGAGCGGTCTTGAATGATCGTATAATGATGCCACTTGCCAAGATCAGCATCTGCTGCATGGATCGTTTGCGCTTGAACGGAGTCGGCCCCTTTGATTTTCCATTGCAGCTCATTATCTGCATTAACACCGAACATCCAACCCGTATTTTCATCAACAGTGTTGCCAAGGATGGAAGCCAGATTGTTAATATCTTCCGCTTGGTTTATTTTTAGCCAAAAGCCCATAGAAAAGCTCTTGCTTCCGTATGTGATATTACCGGCATCCGCATATTTCACTGCCGTATCTTCATAGTTGCCAAGTCTAATGGACTTGCCCATACGTCCAACGCCGTATTTAGGCACATTAAATAATTGAACCTCTCTGGCATATTTCGATTGGTCAACTGCATTCTCATCAAACTTCATAGCAAGAAGCGCTTGATCAAATGCAGATTCCACTACACTTTCTTTCATTAATTCTGCGATTTCAGCTTCAGTTAAAGCACGTGGAATGATGTTCAAATCATCCATCATAAATTCCGAATCTTTTTCCTGCTCACCTGTACCTGTTGCACCGATATGTGTCGGCAGGCCAACGTCTACTGTTGTATTCGGCTGACCAAGAGCTGGCAGACTCAATACATTTAGTGACTTCCCGTCCATAAACGTCTCGATTGTTTTACCGCGAGTGACACTTACCGCAATGTGATGCCATTGACCGTCCATCGAACCTTTGAATGGTTCCATAATACGATTAGACGCTGCAGTTGGTGAGCCTTGTGTTTGAAAATTAAACCCCAGATCAATGTTGCCGGAGCCGCTGGCCTGTCCGGTAAAACGGTTATGTGCTGTAAACACCCAGCCTGCTCTATACCAGTTTGCATAGTCTTTATTCGATAGAACAATGGAGTCTACGTTATTTTTTGCTCGATCCGCATTGAACCAAAACGCGATCGTAAAGTCCTGGTCCGCGCCGTATTCGACATTACCTAAGCTAACGCGAGGTTCTGCCGGCTTCATTTTCTTTTGCTTCATATACAATGAATTTCCATATTTGCCTGCAGCATAAGCTGCTTGTCCAAAAGCGGTATAGCTTACTAAAGGCAGCTCCGCATCTTGCAGATTATCTTCAAACTTCAAACTCATAGTACGAAACAATGGATCATCAAGCAGCATCAAGCTGCTAAAGTCCGATGCTTTGCTATTCGTATCTTCAACCGTTGCATTCTCATCCTCTGCCTCACTCACATCTTCTTCAATCGCTTCATCTACTGGAAAATCAATAGATTCCTCAATGGCTTCTTCTAAAGGAAGTTCAGCTTCAGCAGCAAAGGAGTGAAAAGGAAAAATTGAAAATAGCATTGTGACCAGAGTAACGTAAATCAAGCTCTTCTTAAACCGCAGCCTCTTACTCACTATTCCTCACCCTTTATTATTTGATCATAATATTAGTTGAAAATATGTTCTACGATCAGATCGTAATCTTCGATGTCTATAACGCCATTGTTGTTAACATCAGCTTTCTTTACATTATCCCAGGCCTCATCAAACTGGGTAATACCAAGTGATTTGGCCACGATGGAAAGATCAATCAAATCGATAACATGATCGCCATTAACATCACCATTGATGCCTTCAGGCTCTTCAGGAAGCTCCCAGTCGCCGGTTTGGATCAGCGCATTAATTTCTGCTTCGGTCATCGCAACCGGCAGAATAAACAGCTCATCCATCTTAAAGTTCGTATTGTTTTCTTGAGATGCTCTGCCATCAGATCCAATCACAGTAGGCAAACCTGCGTCCACTGTCCCGAACGCTTGATTAACAGCGCTCAAGTTCAGGGTATTCAGTTTCTTGCCATCCATGAACGTATCGATCTTCTCGCCTCTCGTCACACTAACGGCAATATGGTGCCACTGTCCGTCCATTGCGCCCCGGAACGGTTCCATAACCCGATTCGTCACTGCATCAGAGGTGCCTTCTGTCTGATAGTTAAATGCCAGTTCGACCGGGCCCGATCCGCCAGATTGTCCTGTAAAGCGGTTATGCGCAACAAACAGCCAACCGACCCGCCACCAGTTTTGATAATTGGAGTTCCCCATAAAGATAGAGTTCACACCGTTTTGCGCTCGGTCAGCATTAAACCAGAAGGCAATGGTGAAATCCGTTTCAGTTCCGTATTGAACTTCTCCCAAGTCAAGCCTTGGCGATACCGGCAACGCTGCGCTATTGCTGATCGAAAGCGCTTTCTCCTTCTGACCGGCAGCATATTTGGCTTCTCCATGCATAGTGTAAGCTGCATCCGGATCATACTCATCCTCCAGATGATCATCGAATGTCAAATGATAGGGTCTGACATAAACATCCTTCTCCGCCGTGTTCAAATAAATTTGAATCGTAATCGTACCTGTTAATGTCTCCTCGCCATTCGTTACCGCAAACTCGAATTTATCCTGTCCTACTCCTCCCTTTGGATAGTACACAAACTCGCCTGTGCTTGCGTCAACAATCTGAAGCGACCCTTTGATCGGTTGCTTTGTGATGCTGAATGTAATCGCTTTGCCCGTTGGGTCTCCGGCACTTAGTTTACCGGCAAGTCTTTCATAAAGCTTCACATCAAATTGTCCATCGTTCACGTCAAACTTCGGATATTCAAAAGCGCCAATATCCGGTGTGCCAATCAAAGGATTATGAAAGAAGTCTGCCTTCGCGATGGAATCGGAACCCCATGCAAGTGGCGTTAAGCCAGTCATATCCAGACCTGCATCAATTAGCGGAGAATTTTCCTTCAGCTTATAGCCTGCAAGTGCTTCTGCATCCAACTGTTTCAAGCCCGTAATAATATTGCTCGGTTCCCCGCCCGGATTAACAAGCTGAGGATCAATGTACAAGTTGCTTCCAAAGGATAGTCCGGGGTAACCTGTCTCTTGAATGTCAGTAGCTCCTACTGAAATAACGTTATTTTTCATTTCCCCGCCGCTGAATGTAGGAGATCCCATATTCAAAGTGCCTGGACCCGTAAAAATATTGTTATACATCTTTAAGAACTGCTTGGTTCGAGGACTTACAATTCTTGTAGTGATCCCTTCGCCAACATAGATTGTGTTGTTATGAATAAGCGGCGCCGCATCAGGATTTTCAGGCAAGTAGTGGAAGATATCCTGACCGCTGCCAAAACCGTCGTTCACACTGATGTTGTAGCGGACCAGCGAGTTGGTAGAGCTGTGCATGAACAACATAAATCCGCCGCTGTTGTTATGGCTGTAGTTGTACTGATAAAGCGTGCCATGGCTAAACATGTCGATATCGAATGCTTCGCCGTCGTTATAGCCATAACGTCCTCCATAGACCTCGTTAAATTGCATAATCATATCTTTTACGCAAATAACCCATAGACCCGCATAGTTTACATTGCCCACATTTTTATTGGAATGTTCAACTACGGTGTTATACTCCATCCGGCCAAGCTCGCCGACGTTGCTCATCACCATGCCGTCGCCTTGTGTTCCTTGAACGTAATTGTTGTTAAATTGAACGTTTCTTAGCACACGCGGAAAGTTCGCATCCGTGTCGCCTTCGCGATATAGACCCGCGTTGCGAATACCTTCAATGTCTACGTTAACAACCTTGTTGTTCTCAACAAGTACGTCATTGATGTTGCCGAACAGCAAAATACCGCCGCTGCCCATTTTGTGGCCGTTTGGATTTCCGTTCACATCGTGTACGTAGTTGTTGCGAATGGTAATACCGTACTGCGGATTCGCTTCCCATTCCGTCTGGTTTGTTGCGGTCATCTTGATCGCAATCCCGGAGCGTTGGGAAACAACCGTTTGCGAATAGTTCGTAAGCTCAAAGTTATTGATTTCAATATGGCTGACGTCCGTCATGTCGATTACTGCAGATTGCGTTTTATCTCTGATGCTGCTGTAATACGTATATAATGAAAGCGGCTCTGTAGACGTGGTGCCATTACCGTTAATAATCGGACGAACTTCAGAATGATCACTGCCATATTTGTCGAAGACGATAGGCGCATCTACCGTTCCGGCAATATTGTTAAGCTTCAGCGAACCCGTCCACGCATCTCCTGCTTTAAACAAATATTTGTCACCAGGACGCATTTCGCCAGCTGCTTGCATAACACGATTCAAGGATTTCCAAGGAGTATTCTCGGACATTCCATCATTGCTATCGTTGCCGTCAATTGAGCTAATGTAGAACGTTCTATGAACGATTTCTCCTTCAGGTTCAACAGTAATTTTCAATGGTACAGCTTGTTTTGTAAGTATCGTACTATTGGCTGCATATTTGATGTTGTCAAAGCCGAATACGCGGCCATCAGCTTTATCCCACACGAAGCTTAAATTGATCCGGTCGAAGCTCTTGATGGACGTTGTGGAATGAACCAGCTGGCCATCGATATACATTTTCAAGTCTGTTCCAGTGGAGTAATCCCATTTGAACTCATGCCAACCTTTTGCACGGGGAATGCCTGTATCTATCCATGCAGTAAAGCTGTTGCTTGCTCTAACAGAGTAGTTCTCCTTCTGGCCCACACTGCCTCCGTCAAAAAATACTCCCATGCCTGCAAACATATCATTCCTTTTATTGCCAACATGCGCTACTGCTCTTAATGCATTACCTGTTTTAGAGCCGCTATCATAGAACATCATCGTGACTATGCCTTGTTGTTGCGATCCAAATCTTTTCTCGACAGCCGGAGTCTCATTATATTGCACGCCTGCATTGCCGTGATAAGCAACTTTGTCTGAAAGAATAGGGCCTGATCCAGGATTGGCAGCAGGTTCTTCCTCTCTTGCGTATTCGCCCCAGCCTTTCTCGAAGCTCTCGGAATGAACCAAATTTTCATATTCTTGCACCGTTGCCTTAACTTCGATTTGCTTGGCTTGATCGAAAGCTCCTTTGTAGGTCAAGACCCCAGTTTCCTGATCGATCGTGACATCTGGATCATCCGTTTCATATACTGCTTTGTAATAGTCTGGATGAGGAACAAGCTCTCCGCCCCCTGCTTGCTCACTAATTGTCAGATTTACTTGATTGTTATAAGAGTTTACAACCTTGCGACTTGCGTCTACTGCATATTCCGGCAACTGATCGGCAGCGAAAATGCTAGTGTTTGCTTGTACCACAGGTACAAGCAGGCTCAATACTAGTGACAACACCATCAAAAGCTGAAGCCGATAACGCATACGTTTTGATCCCATGCATTTCATCCTTTCATTTTAATTTTAGCGTATTCATTCAAATTCCTGATCTAACGTGCCGCCAGTTCCTCCTCTCCATGTAATCAAATGTGATCAAAGCTGCTCATTCAATTCATTCGAATATTGTTGAAAGCCCTTTCATGAATTACAACCTCAGCTTGATTGATGCTTTCCCGCAGTCTTTGCTCCAGCAGCTCTTGAATGTAATACTGTGGAATTCCATTTTTCACATCTTCATACTTTTCATATCCGTCATCGTAAATATGCGTTAAACGGTACGTAAGATCATGCTGTTCATATTCAGGCAATAGTTCCATAAACTCGCCTGTTTTCAGCTCAAGAAAGCTTTCGAACAAAAAGCTGTTCCATACGTCATCTCTTGAAATCAATGCCATATCCAAATGTTTCTGCTCAATGGTTGCTTCTAAATCAACCCGTTTTATCGCTTCTTCGGTTGATAATGGTTCTTTCGATGTCAGGTATAGCAGCTTATCAAATTGCTGTTCGGAGTCTTCGGTTTTGTGAACAACAATTTGTTCATAGTCAAAGCGTTTGCGCTTTTTAAAATACCTCGCCTTAATTTTTTCATAGTAGGACTCAAAAAACTCTTCTGTATGCTCGTCACGCGCCGCCAGAACCAACTTATCAATCAGCCTTTGGCGATTTAACGTATGAGAATATTGAAAATATTCAACAGTCTGGTATTGCCTGGGCCCATAAATTGGTTCATTGCTATTCAACTTTTGCTGGCGCAGCAGATTTTCTTCTTCTAATGCTTTCAAAAAGTGCTGATGGCTTATATCCTCTACAACCCCCTCCTCCAGCATCATGATCTGCTCAACCTTGTATTCCTTTAGCTTGTTTAGAGCCTTATTTTTAAGATGCTCTATCGGAGTTTCTCCTTGAAATGACGTTTGCCAAAAATCCTTGTTATACTCAGCATTGTATTTGTTCTGGAAATGCGAAATCGTTAATGCCTTACTATCCTGTAAAAACACATTAAATTCATCTATCGTCACCTTGTGATGATTAATCGTAAGAATGATATTTTGGTCCGTGCTATTCCGCAGCAGAAAACCAACCAGAACGACAATTGCAGTAAAAAGGAATGCCGCGCCCGTCAATAAAATCTTTTTGTTTTTCTTCACATTAATTTTCCCCCTCCTCTATGAACTTGCCTAATTTTGTTATTTTGAGTTCTTCTTATATTTTAAAGTTTCAAAAAGAGAATACGGTGCAGGTTTTTGACCTTATCGTGTAGGTTTTTGACCTCAGAAATAAAGGCAAGCACAACGGATGCTATGCTGCTGCATCTGCGTTGTGCTTGTCTTTTTTTACTTATATACGATTACTACTCGCCTATAGCCCAAGCGCTCGTACGATAATTACGGCAACTTCAGCACGAGTTGCAATGCTTGCCGGAGCAAATTTGTTTTGACTCTTACCTTGGATGATATCTTGTTTGCGAAGTGCTTCTATTTCTCCTCTAGCCCATGCAGGAATGGCAGCATCATCTGCAAATTCCGTATGGTCCACGGTTGTTGCACTTGCACCCAACGCTCTAGCAAGCATTACGGCCATTTCAGCCCTGCTAATTTGTTGGTTTGGCCGGAAGCTGCCATCCGTATAACCTGTAATAATTCCACGCTCAAATCCTTGAGCGACCGCTTGCATCGCCCAATCACCGATTACATCCGTGTCAGTGAAGGAGACTCCGGCAACCTCTTGATTCCACTTGAACGCCTTAGCCAGCATCACCATAAATTCTGCACGGGTAATTGCTGCGTCTGGCCTGAACGTGTTATTCGGGTACCCGTTAACAATATTCAGAGACGCTACAAGGTTAATTGCTTCTTCAGCCCAATGTTTCTCGACATCAATAAATGATTTAGGCTGCCCGTTCGGCTCACCGTTTTCTTCCTGATTGCCTTCCGATCCATCTTCATTGCCTTCTTCTCCATCTTCTTTTCCATCATCCTTGCCGCCAGAACCCGGCTGCTCGGTCGGCGGGTAGATGATACCGCCACCCGTACCGCTTGAAGGTGTTGTCGTAACTGTAATACTAGGACCTCCAGTGCTCCAGTTCCCCGCTTCGTCTGCCGCTTCGACGGTAAACGTATACGCTGTGCCTGCCTTTAGGCCATTAATATTCACCTGGTTTACGTGACCTGCAACTTCCTTGCTGCCGCCTTTCCAAGTTACTTTGTATTTCGTAACGCCAATGTTATCTTCGGCAAGTGTCCAGGTCAGGGTTAAGCTTGTTTGTGTAACATTTGTAAATGCCATCAGACTATCTTCCGGCCAGCTTGGTTCAGTATTGTCTGGAGACGGATCAGGAATCGCAGCTGCAAGGAATGCATCCAGCGCCTCCTGCAAGCTGTTGACCGCATCATCAACATCCTGCTGAGTTGCTGCCGGATTATGGGCTACTTCTTGTGCCGCTGTAATTGCTTCGCTGAATGCTTCGATCGCTTCAGCCGGATATTGCCCAGGCAGATCGCCAGAATCTGCTTCTTCCAAAGTCTTGCCAAGCTGATAAATCATACGATTTAATTCGGTGAAGTCTGCTGCAGGCTCCTCCAGTTCAATGACTAGCTGAGGATGATTGTCAAGATCCTCTTTGGAAGAGAATGACATATCACCTTTACTTGCCGCCGCTCCCTCATTAATGAGAAGGAAAGAAGCGACCCGGTTAATCCCAAGATTGCGGACATAATCTGTTACATCAATTTCATACCATGCCCCTTTACTACCATTGGTTACAGTAAAACTGCCAATAGAGGTTTGACCTGCTGGAGCATTATTCCATGTAATCATATTTTCAGACCAGTCTGTGTTAGTTCCATATACGGAAATTGTACGAGCCGGATCTGTATTTACGGCTTTGACATTCAGTCTGAGGATTGCCGATTTCACATTCTTGCCCTTTGTACCAGTGTAATCAAACTTAACATACGCTTTGCGTGTATAACCCGGTGTATCGCTTTTAATATGCAGAGACGGATCTGAACCGAAATTACTATTGGCGCTTGATCCGTTAGTCACGTAAGCATCATCTGTCAAGTAGGAGGTTAACTCCGGCCCTTCCGGTAATTCCGGCAATTCTGCATTTGGATCAACTTTTAGCACAACCTTGAAGCTTCCGCCTAGCGCTCCTTGTGTATTCACACGGAGCTCAACGTATGGATCAAGGCTTAATACTTCAATCGCCGGATCTTTCTCAACGATCTCCAGCGCAGTACGAGCAATATCAAGACGAATGGTTCTCTGATTATGCGAAGGATCGGCAACAGATACCGTCAACTGATTGTTTTGCTCCTTCACCATGACAGAAGCAGGGTTATGCGCCCGCACCATATTAAGAGTTCCAGCCGACCAGAAGTTAATGCCTGTCATCCCCAGCTTGTTCTCATGAACCGCTTGTATAGTCGGTGTATTGCTCAATACCTCAATATCAGGATTCAAGTTGTATGCTTCTGTTTGCGCAACATTCTTACCTGGCAGCAATACATATTGATATTCGGCATCGGTCGGAGTTTGACCATGCTCGAACGCCATACTGACGTAGTTCCTAGTTACTGGAGGATACTCGGCAACAAGATGTCCGCTATTAATATCTCTCCATGAGCCTGTTCTTGCTTCGCGCTTTGCATAAATGCCCGCTGGTTCAATAAAATAATATCCAATGTCCGAGCCTTCCGTGTTGCCCTTCAAATGTGCCCAAGTGACATTTTGAAGGCGAGAATCCCAATTCGGGTTAGCAGACTGCTGTTCTCCGTTGATCGTTAAAGCATTGTTGCCGGCTTCATTGACCATGCGGTTTTCGACAATCGTTTCTACTTGCCCTTGAGCAATCGATTTGTTAATTCCCGCACCAAGTGCAACAATCTCATCATCGAACAAGAACCAGGACTTCTTGCCGTTCAAATCACTTCCGGTTACTTTGGACATAGAGAACTGCATTCCGATGGAACTGTAGAGATCGTCCATGGAGGAGCCGCCAACCCAGGAATATGAATTCGGGTATGCTGTCCATTCCCCTGGAGTCTTATCTTTGCCTGAACCATCTGTTGTTGTTCCAGCCAAGCGGAAGCTGTCTACTGTTGGCCAGTAATCGTTACGATACTGCAAAATATCGTCGTTATACAGGTAAGTCATACCTGTACCTGTCCACCAGCCTCTCAGATTTTCATTGTTGCCTTTAGAAAAAGCGGAAATACGGTTAGAAAACATGCTGATTCCAAACGCATAGTCCTGTCTGAATTGTACAACGCGATCCATGCCGCCGAAGACGTAGTTACGCTCAAGGTCGCCGCGACGCTCGATGGAATCCTCTTCAAGCAATTTTTTATACAAGGCCAGCTCATATAGAAGTGTACCTGTCTCATGATCCAGTGTTGTGTCAGATAGAATCCATTCCTTCACCATACCCTTAATATATTCCGCTTTATCCGCCATCTCGTCATTAGCCATTTCAGCCAGTCTCAAAGTCGGGAATAGAATATGCGTCAGCGAATCTTCTGCAGATTTTCTGGAAACCCCTCTACCCTTCACCATATCCATAACATTGCCTTTATAAATAATCGGCTGGAAGGCATTGAGAATCCAATCGTACACATTGTTAATGCGAGGGTCCTTAATCTCCCATTCCGAGCCATTCAGCAA
Organism: Paenibacillus sp. GXUN7292; assembly: GCF_050864975.1. Lineage (NCBI taxonomy): Bacteria > Bacillati > Bacillota > Bacilli > Caryophanales > Paenibacillaceae > Paenibacillus > Paenibacillus sp. GXUN7292. The sequence continues at coordinate 23,944 of NZ_JBOZWO010000015.1, forward strand.
TTGGATAAAGTCAGCCGTTCTGGTCAGTGTCTCCGCACCATACCCTGCTGTGTAAGCCAGATCGGAGTGATACACCATAGAGCCGTCCTCGTAGAAACCATTGCCCTTCGTAACGTATTCGAAATCGGCCGGAATCGGACCAGTACCCAGCGTAATTTTGTCGGCACGCTTCTCAATCACACCGCGCAAAATAATAATAAACGCTTTGTCCATCATATTCGCACCCGTTTCTGCACGATTCAGCAGCGTGGAGAAATCGGGGCGAGAGTTAAATTTGTCAATTGTCTTCATATATTTCGCGATTTGCGCTTCAGTTAGATCACTATACATTAATACGACAACGTCATTCAGGTTACGTGGTGTACCGATTTCCCAATCCCACCAGTTGCCATAATGAGATTTATTTTCGTTATAGCGATTTGTATACATCCACTCCAGACCACCGATAATATCATCGCGCAGTTGTGCGTTTCGAAACAGAGTTGAGCCTTCTGTAGAATAAACGACTGCCATTTTCTTTAGATTGACATACGATGCGCTAATATGCGCAGAGCTAGATGTGCTCGCTAGATCGCTCCATAGATGCGTGCGATTGGCCGCCTTGTTCATCACGTCCCAAATCCCGGTATGATCTGCATTGGAAACTTCTTGCGTCAATCCTTCAATCGCATTCGCAAAATATGGATCTTGCGAATCCATCGCACCTTTGCCCGTTAACCGTTCATACCAGCCGATGCGAACCTTATCAAATTCTGATTGTTCAACTTCGGTTCCAACATATTCATGTGCGCCGATATCAGGCTGATTTTGATATAACGGTGTTCCAAACAAATCTGTATTGCCCGGATTATTAATAACTGTTCCGGCATCAATCGCCGGAGAACCCGGCTGTAATTTAAATTTCGCTAAGTTTTGGTCCCAAATTTCTTTGTCCCAAGTCGTCATGCGGACATCTGCCCCGCTCGGATTTGTCAGTTTGGGATCCGCCGTCATTAGGCTTGGATACGAAGCCGGGCTGCCTGGCAGACTGGCCACGCTGGAAGGGTAGAACAGATTGTGTGAAACGTTTGGCGCCGTGTGACCAGTCGTGATCCTTGAGTAGTTTTTGATCTCACCGTCAACCAGGATGAGATTGTTTTTAAAAATCATATTTTTGACATTGTTTTCGCCATTTTCATTAATTAAATAATTGGTTGTTACTCCTTTACCAACATAAATCGTGTTGTTGTAAATCGATGTACGGTCATTCATACAGAAGAAAATTTCTGTACCTTGTCCATCATTTTTACTAACGTTGTATCTAAAAATATTGCCGGCGCCGGCGCTAGTCATCGTTAGCAAAAACCCGCCGCGATTGTGATTACTGTAGTTGTATTGATAAATATTGTTCGTTGCGCCGATATCAAAGTCGAACGCTTCCCCGTCGTTGTACCCGTTAACACCGTCAGACACTTCGTTGTATTGAATAATGACTCCGTTTGTTTGATACAGCCAAAGACCCGCATAGTTACGGCTAGTTGTGTTATTGCTGTGTCTTCTTACAATATTATTTTCGATAACACTTCCAGCCGACACCTCAGACAACACAACTCCGTCACCGTAAATATCTTCAATCAGATTGTTACGGATGATGTTGTTAACGCCTTTAATATTTCCAGTGTCTCCGCCGTTGCGATGAACCTTTGTACGAATGCCTTCAATGGCTACGTTCTTAACATGCGAGTCTTCAACAGAAATATTGTTAAAGCCGGAAGGAATATCGGTTACGTTCCCTTTCTCATCGACAGTATCCCCTTTAAATAAAATACCGCCTGAGAATTTTGCTGCATCTGCACCAGAATTAACATTATGGACGTAAACATTTCTAATGTGAACGTCTTCAACAAAACCTGCTCCTCCAGCCACGACCATAATTCCTGCGCGAAGAGCGTAACGGTCGGTTGGACCTTCGTTCGTTACTTCCAGGTTGTTGATTTCCCAATAGGAAACGTTATAAAGATGTACTGCGCCTTCAGCAACGTTGTTGCCTGTATCCAGATGAGAAATACCATTACCGTTAATGATCGGCTTTTGCGTGCCTGAGCCGTATGCATCAACAACGATAGGCCGACCCGCTTCACCAGATCCATGAGGTCTGAATTGACCATTCCATACGGAACCGCGCTTGAACAAAATCATGCTGCCCGGTTGGAATTGTACAGCATTTACTTTATCAAGTGTTTTCCATGGTGTATGTTCGCTGAGACCGTCGTTGGAGTCGTCGCCTGCAACACTGTCAACATAATATGTGCCTGCCGCTGCCGGATTCAACCTTTTCACCGTATATGCTAGTTTAGTTACGTTACCCTCAGAATCTTTTGCAGTAATCGTAATTTGGTTTGCGCCAATTTGTAATGGAATATCGTACAAGTCGTTACCATTAGAGGTAACAGTGTGACCATTCACTTCTACCGTTAAGTCGATGGCGATGCTGCTGCTGACTGAAGAAGCATGAATAGCAGCTTGAATAAACTCATCAAAATATAGTCCTTGGTCTTCGATCCCCTCTACCGTCAATATCGGCGCAGGCAATCCTTTAGTCAAAATCAATCTTGCAGCACGATCCGGAAAGTTTTCTTTACTTGCCAGGAAAGCGCCCTTCTGGTCATGACCGTTTTCAATTTGAAGCACAAAGTTAAGTTTACTTACCGGTTCGCCCGAAGTAAGCCTTTGATTGATGTATGAAGTAATATCCAGGTTAATAAAGTTTTGATGCCCTACACTGCGATCATAGCTTGCATCGGCCACCTTATTGCCGTTGGCAGGGGCATTGCTCCATGTTAATGTAGTCTCGTTAAAGTCAGGTATCTCGTAAATATTAACAATTTCTAAAGTACGGTCTGAGCCCATCATTTCATGAGCAAACAATTGAATTTTAGCGTCTTTTACATAGCTTTCAGTATTGTTCGATAGATCAAATGACAAATAAACTTTACGTGTTGATGATCCTGTAGCAGGAGTTTTTAATTGCAGTCCGCCTTGAGTGCTTAGGTTATTGTAGTTGTTATTAGGAGATCTAATATCTGTAAACGTATCCGCAGTAACCGGATAAACTGCCGATTGCTCATATTCCACGTTATACAATATTGTCCTGGATAGATTTCCATCCTTGTCTGCAGCACTAATTTCTATAACGTTGTTGCCCGCCTGCAATGCAACCGTGTTGCTGCCAGCTGTTGCAAGTTGAGTTACACCATTGACTAGCAGGTGGATTGTTGGTTGCTCATCGGCATTGTCAACAGCTTCGATGTTAAACGTTAGCTCTCGATTTAATACCTTCATGCCATCAGTCAGTCCTGTAACCATAATCGACGGCGCAATTGTATCCACGTAATTGTCAGTGTAAATCATAAAGTATGGAGTATAATTGCCTCCAAGTGCATGCTGAGAGTAAAATATGATACCGCCTTGGTCATCTTTTTGTTCAGGATATAAAGCAATTGCAAACTCTTTCGCATCATTCGTTAGCGAATTCTTCAGGTCAGTCACATCAATTTCAACCCAAGAGCCCGTATGAACCTCCTTGAACGTTCCACTGCCAATTAATTGTGCACTATTCATCAAGCTGTTCGTATTATTCCATGTCCAGTTTTCTTCACTCACTGCAGGCTTATCGGTCTTAAATACTTGAATGGTATCTTTTTTCCCATTGCCTGTATGCTGGGCAAGATATAGTACAAGCTTAATACTTTTTACATCCTCCCAGTTTACTGACTCATTAATACCGAATTCCAAATGGCTTCTGCGTGAATAGCTCATATCGCCAGCCCATTTAGCCTCTATATTCTCTCTACTAATTGCTCCATTACTAGATGCTTGAGTTTTGTCCGCATGACTCCCGGCGCGAACAGTTCCACTGTACGTTGCATTCAGGCGAACTGTATCTGCAGCAGCCGTTTCTGGTTCAGCTGCAAACGCCTGCGGAGCAACAATCCCGGCAAAACCTTGCAAAACCATTGCAAGCATTAACGTGATCAATAATGATTTACGTAATTTGTTCAAACTTCCCCCACTCCTTCACATAATTTAATGCATTTCGAGACTGTTCCAACCTGTTTCTTTAATTGATACGTTAGCGCGTTTCGTCCCCTCCTTAATAAATTGCTCATATTGCTCCTCTAACAGAGCGTCCTCTATAAGTAAACTAACTTCGGAAAAATCGATCACATGGCCTTCATTCCGCTTCATACATATAAGTACATAATTCCGATTCCCCACTGGAATCCAATCGCTGATCTCGTTCAGTCCCAGCCGATAAGCTTCGTCCTTTAACATCACTTCCATCGATGACGAGTTTTCATCCTTACTTTCGTTTGCACCAAATTGCTTCTCCTGAATTTGAAGCGCATTCAATTGTTGGTACTTAGGCAATACTTGTTCCACAGTGATGCCATTCTGAAGCTCTTCAACCAGTTGCTGAACAATGGGCCGCTCCTCATCCGGCTCATTACTAATCCAGCTGATTTGCTTGACAAGCAGATCATCGGGCAAAGTAAATAGCTGCTCCTTATTTTCCGTATAAAATTCCATAAGCTCTTGCTCTGAAATGGCTTTAGCCTTCATCTTATATTGCTGCTTAACATCAAGCACAAGCCGTTGATGGAACAACATATATTCCTGAAATGGCTCTAAATTCGCAGCGCCATAACTACTTTTTTCCGCAACTTCCATTGCCGCTGCAACATCTGCTGTACTTGAGCCTTTAAGCAATCGGTAGTCGACAGCTAGCGCTTGCTCAATCTTTACCTTTAACAGCCGCTCAAGCGCTCTGAGCTTTGCAACCTCGATTGGCACTTCGTCTCCGTATGCTGCCTCCCAAAACTGATCCGTATATTCCGCACCATACTTTTGATAAAAGTAGCTCGCCGTTCCAGCTTTTTCATCTTGTAAAAACCACTGAAACTCTTCTTCTGGAATAGAAACATCGTCAATCTTTAGCAAGTCGAATTCTCGATCTATATTATCTCGGCCAGTCAGTTTGTTCATCGTATAATACAAGCCGATTCCAATGATCACAACTAACAGTATAATAATAATGCGATTTCGCATATTTCGTTCTAACCATCGTTTCCCCACGAGTAAAGCTCCTTTCCAGCGAATAAATCTGGTATCTTACGGAAGAACCTCCATATTCATATCATCTTTCCGGCACTATATTAGTTCAATCATAGTCTCAAAGCACTTTAAATATCGTGTGCTATTTTGATTGTTTCGTGCACTATTTTTACAATGTAAGTTTTGAGAGATTACAATAATGAACTTAAAATCCAATTGTTTCATGATGTTGTCATTAGGTGCTTAAAGTCATAAAAAAAGAGCCTTACGCGCACTTTGTTGTACGGTAAAGCTCTCTATCCAGATCTCGAAGCCGCATTTAGGGCATACCACAGACGCAATAGCAGCACAGTTGCTTCCGCTCTTGATGCCGGTTCGATGGGTCAAATCGGTTATAAACTCTTACTCCATTCGGCCACCCTGCGTTGGCTCTCTTCTTCCGATATATCCACAATGCGAGTCATAATCGACCATCTGATGCCAAATGGATCTAAAATACTGCAATATCGGTCTCCTGAAACAAAATCCGCAGGCTTTTCTCTCACAGTAGCGCCGTTGGCTACCGCCAAAGAAAAGGTCTGGTCAACGTCTTGAACATATATTCCTAATGAATAGCATGCATTCCCATCTCCTGGAGGTAAAACTAATCGGTAAGTAGAATTAGCGGCCCCTAATTGTAAATATCCATTACCAAAATCAATATCCGCGTGGATAATCATTGAGTTACCGTCTATACCTACATCCGTCACACTTTTTACTTTTGCCCCAAAAACGGTTTCATAGAAAGCTATCGCTCTAGCGGGATCCTTCACAACTATAAACGGCGTAATGGCACTGTACCCTATCGGTATCCCGTTTTTAGTATATTCCCCAGTTACACCCTCACTATGTTTTTTGTCGTTTGACATTGCCTTTCCTCCAATTCAAATATTTCATTTCAAACAGTCTTTTCTTGCAATTTATTTTGCGAAATGAGCTCGTTTCTGCTAGTCTCTATTATAGAATTTTCATTCTCGGAAGTATTGTAAAAAAGCGACATTAAACAAAGAGAAGGAGTACGAGTATGAAAAAAGCAGAGAATTCATCCTCGCGCGGTATATTGAAAGCTGATGCTGGAAAAAGCATGTATACGTTATCCCGTTATGAATCCGGAGCAGAGCTCAAACCGTTCATCGAGCATTACTGGAGCATTCGCTACGATTTGGACAAAGAAACATCATACAAGCAAACGGTTCTATCCTATCCGAATATCCACCTTGCTTTTGAACAAGATACCGAAGGTCGCCGTGCATTGCTGTATGGAGTTCCAAAAACTCCGTTTGTGCGTGAGCTTCGCGGATCCGGCAGAGTGCTTGGTATCAAATTTCGTGCAGGCGGCTTTTACCCGTTTTGGGGACAGGACATATCTTTACTTTATGGAGCGACGATCTCAGCGTCTGAAATATTTGGACCGAGTGCTCACAGCTGGCTAGATGACATTCTCGATGCAGACGATGATGCTGCAATGGCACGTCAGGCTGATATTCTTTTAGAAAATTGGCTGCCTGATCGTGATGCCCAGGCCGAGCTAGCTGCACACATAGTAGAGGAAATAATGAATAATAGCAGCATCATTAAGGTAGAGGAATTAAGTATGCATAGCGGGTTATCGATCAGGCAATTACAGCGACTTTTCCGCAAATATGTCGGTGTCACTCCAAAATGGGTAATCAAACGCTTTCGTCTGCAGGAAGCTGCGGAACGCCTTGAGCGAGAGGATGAAAGAATATGGCCGGACTTGGCAGTAGAACTCGGTTATTTCGATCAGGCCCATTTCATTAAAGACTTCAAAGCCGTCATCGGTCAGTCACCAGCAGCTTATAGGAAAGGTAAGAAAATATAACAGAGGTTTGTGCCTGCACCTAATGAATTCCGGGGATTGCCCCCAGGCAATCCACATAAAAGAAAAGCCACTTCGAATGAAGCGGTTTGAGTGTTTATAACCTCTCTTTACGAAATGAAGATCCGTAGTCAAGTTTTGAACAGTCAAAGACTCCTTCTCCTATTGCTCGCCATCACTATGCTCTCCAGTCGTGCTTGAAAAAGCGCATCGATTTAACTGTTCACGACACCATTATTGAATTCCTGATCCAAGCTGCTTTCGAAGCCTATTGAACAGAACAGACTTCAATGCTATACTTGAACCATCAGACATGAATTCACATGCCGCTTTGATACTTGAATGTATCGAAGCGGCTTTTCTATTTTTCAGGTGATAAGGAGGGGCAGCACATATTTAATCAAAAGTATGAGTCGTGGATGCAGAAGCAGATCGAGCAGGAAAAGAATCACAGAAGACGCGAGTTGTTGCAAAAAGGATTAAGCCACGGGACGGTGGAAATGTTGCGTTCTATTTGGTATCCAACCGTCGGTAACTTCGATTATTTATATCCCGAATGGGAGGTCCGTGATTTCAATAATGAATACAGGTATCTCGATTTGGCTTTTTTACCGGGAAATATGAAAGGAGATATTGAAATTCACGATTATCGGTCACATGCCCATGATTTGGACACACGAAGGTTTAAGGATCTGTGCCGCAGACAAAGTTTATTGTCTCTCGATGATTGGGTCTTCTTTCCGATTGCGTACTTGTCTATTCGTGATGAACCGGAATTTTGCAAGCAACTGATCTTATCGTTCATTGGAAAATTTCTGTCTTTCGAGGTGGATGCCCGGTTGAATTGTGTGGAAGCAGAAACGGTTCGATATGCACGCAGAGTGCTCAAGCCTTTTATGCCAAATGAACTCGCTGTACATCTTCGCGTTACAGATCGATATGCTCGAAGTATATTGCGTAGTCTGGTAGATACCAATCATTTAGTAGTTGCAGGAGGAAATATAAGATACCGGACTTATCAGTTGAATGTTGGGGAGAGTTTGCGAAACTTGGATGGGGCTAACGGAACTAAGAGGCGTTATACGGACCAAAATGGACGAGATTAAATTCTAACGGAACTCAAATGCGTTATTGATGCAAACTTCTTGTTTCTCACCACAATTTGCTCATATAGCGACGCTGAGTTCCGTTACATTTTATTTTGGCTCTTGTTTATAGAAATAAGGTCGTGCTGTTCCGTTATCGTGGAGGTTTTTGCATGCGGACTGAACCCTGGGTTCGCCCCCTTTAAGGGCTCCACCAAACACAAAAAAACACGCCGTTACTTGGCGTGTTGAATATTATGTTTGGTGGAGCCAAGGGGGATCGAACCCCTGACCTCTACACTGCCAGTGTAGCGCTCTCCCAGCTGAGCTATGGCCCCGTATGACCAAGTAATATCGTATCACATGGCAATTGATGGTGTCAACGACAAAATGACCCTGTTTAGAAAACAAGAAAAATAAATCAGAGTTCAGTTAGGACGCCAAGAGAGTTTTGGAGCCTCTCCCAGCCCAGACTAATCAGCGATTGCTCACACCTGCTGTAGTTACTAAGTCTGCCTCATGCTTTAAACAGCTGATGCTGCACCGCAACTGCAATGCGCATCGCTGTAAAGCATGAGGCAAGACTGTAATTAGCTCGACGCCTTCGCTATTCTTTTTTCTCTGGTGTGCCTGACAGCAGGCTGTTCAGTTCTTTCATAAACATATCGATATCTTTGAACTGACGGTATACAGACGCAAAGCGCACATAAGCGACCTCATCCAGCGGATAGAGCTGGCTCATTACGATAGCGCCGATCTCGCTGCTTTCAACCTCGGCATGGGCCGTCGTGCGAAGCTCCTTTTCTACCTCAGATACGATAACCTCAAGCTGTTCAACGGGAACCGGACGCTTCTCGCATGCGCGAATAAGCCCTCTTAAAATTTTATCCCGGCTGAACTCCTCTCGGCTGCCATCTTTTTTAATAACAATAAGTGGTGTTTCTTCAATCATTTCAAAGGTTGTGAATCTTCTGCTGCACTGCTCGCATTCGCGGCGACGGCGAATTGATTTGTTCTCGTTAGCTGGTCTAGAATCCAATACCTTTGTTCCTGAATAGTCGCAATAGGGACATTTCATTCGAATTTGCCGCCTCCAATCTATAATCTGAATTGCTTAATTAAAGTTCATGCTTATCAATAGTTGCCCACAATTTAATCGACAGCCTCATGTTATCCATTATCTAAAATGAATACTGCTGTATAAATCATATCAAACTATACGTATACATACTACTCTTATCCACATTTCCATCAATAAAAAAAATAAAAAAAACGTGATTTCCAACGATTACCTGAATGAACTTCGAAAATCCGCACATAATACATTTACCAACCGCAAGGAGGTGAACATAAATGAGCAATCGTAGCAGCAACCAATTGGTTGTACCTCAAGCAACTGCCGCTTTGGATCAAATGAAATACGAAGTAGCACAAGAGCTTGGTATCGCTATCCCTCAAGATGGCTACTATGGGAATATGACTACTAAAGACGCTGGATCGATCGGTGGATCGATTACCCGTCGTCTAGTACAAATGGCACAACAATCCCTATCAAGCCGTCAATAATTATTGAATATTATGCTCTATGAATAGAAGCCTTGAAGAGCTTGTCCTGAAGTGACAGTTCTTCAGGGCTTCTGCTTATTTTCAACGTTAAAAATGCATGCTACATATTAGGGTAAAGCTCCTTGTACTTATTATAATAATAATGAACTCTTTGTACATAGTGGCGTGTTTCGCCAAAAGGTATTTGCTTTACCGTCTCCAGATTGCCGTCCCAAACGCCGGAATTAAGCCATTTGCGCACGTTCCCGGGTCCAGCATTATAAGCAGCGACAGCAGCAATTTTATTGTTATCAAATTGCTCCACCAGCGAGCTCAAATACCAGGTGCCTACCTCAATACTAATATCTGCGCGATCTCGCAGCATATCTACACTAACATTGTCGAAGCCTGCTTTTTGAACAACCCATTCCGCCGTACTCGGCATAATTTGCATTAGCCCCAGCGCGCCTTTTCTGGATTCACGTCCTGTTTTGAAATTGGATTCCGAGCGAATAATCGCAGCTACAAGCTGAGGCTCGACATTATAATTGCTAGCACTTATCCGTATATCGTCCTTGAAATGAACAGGATAAATAATCGGCGCGAGTAAATCTGATTTTACAAATAGAACAGCACATATAATCAGCAGCACGATCAAATAAAATCTTTTGCGCACTCTAAGCTTCATAGGAAACCTTTTGCTTTTAAAAATTGTACCACTTGCTGCTCCGTCCGCTCTATTGAGCCGCTGTTATCAATAACCCAATCCGCTCTTTGACGCTTCTGCTCTATATCCATCTGCAGCGCTACTCTGCGTTCTGCTTCTTCCTTCTCCATTGCATTGCGCTCCATCAATCGTTGGATTTGCAAATCTTCTGGAACATACACAACCATTATCCCTTCATAAAGCTGCTCCTGCTTCGTTTCATATAGTAAAGGGATATCTGCTGCAATCAATGACTGCGGATATTGCTGAACCAATCTATGTAAGCTGCTTTGCATTTGTTCACGAATAGCTGGATGGGTAATAGCTTCAAGCTTTTTGAGCTGTGATTGGTCTTGAAATACGATTTGGCCTAAAGCGTCGCGATTGAGTGATCCATCCTTTTGAAGGATAGCTTGTCCGAAAGCGGAGGCAATTGCCTCCAATGCAGGTTTACCGGGCTCGACGATCTCTCTCGCTACTTGATCGGCATCAACTACATGCGCACCATGCTTAGCCAATAGACTTGCGACTGTGCTTTTACCGCTTGCAATGCCGCCAGTTAATCCGATAATCAATCCCATCACCTCCAATTACATCATTCTTAATACGCCTATTACAACTAAAAGCACACCTGGCAGCAATGCCAGCAAACGAACATTTCTCATTGCAGAAAAACGAAAACCTGTCTGCAATCCAAACACTAATAAAAGTGCACTGGAAAAAGCGATAACGATTGCGGTTGCCAACGCAGGCAGACCGAGCAAAGCTGCGCCCAAGCCTGCCCCGAACGCGTCCAGCGAAAGCGCAGTGCCAAGCATAAACGCCTCCATGGCTGAAATGTTGCCTGACTTATCGACATCCGCTGCTTGTGGTGTACGCAAAATTTGAATAACAAGACCGAGTCTTTTCAGCTCCAGCAATATGACCTGCTTAGGCGCGTCCTTATCGGACGCGGCATTATGAGCACTATTTGCTTTATCTGGCGAAACAAGCTGCTCTGAAGGACTGCTGTCTCCGGTACTAGCATCCGCATCCGGCTTATGATGCCGTGAACGGATAAATTGTACGATCGACCAGCTGCCAATCAGCATCAATATGACTGCTCCAATAAGATTGGCAATAAAATCTGACAGGTACAGGCTTAGCCAGCGTCCGGCCTGCATCGAAAGCCATATAATAAAGCCCGAGCAGCAAGCAATAATTACAACTGACAACAAAGGAATGCGAATGCGCCGCAAGCCATAAGCGATTCCAACTCCAAATCCGTCCAGACTGACAGCTATTGCAAGTACGAGCATAGAGACGATGATTTCCAACTCTGATTACCTCCCCGCCTGTCGAGCCTTAACCTGTCAATTTAAAAATTGAACAAAAAAGGGCTCAGGCCTAACCGATGTGACACAACCATCATATGCGAGGAGTTTATCTCTGTGCATAACCGATACAAATGTACAACTTGCTGCCAGGTTGCGCGCAAGGCTACACGACACGGCATCTAGGTCTTCAGGACAGGCGCGTGTGTAATTCGGCAGCTGCAGCTTTGGGCAGCTTCTGGCATTTTGGGCAAATATGAGTGCCTCTTCCAGCTACTTTCAGCTTTTCTATTTTACTTGAGCAATGAGGGCAAGGTTCATTTTTTTTGCCGTATACAAGCAGCTGCTGCTGGAACATTCCCATCTCCCCTTGTCCGTTCACATAGGATTTGATAGAAGAGCCACCTGCGTTCACTGCACTGGTCAATGTATGCTTAATCGACTCATACAGACGCTTCCATTCCGCTGCAGACAAAGAACCCGGCTCCCGTTCGGGGTGAATGCGAGCTTGAAATAATGCTTCGTCAACATAAATATTGCCAAGTCCCACTACATGCTCTTGATTGAGCAGTAAAGCTTTAATCTTAGACGAACGATACTGCATCGTTTCCTTGAGCGCCTTCAGCGTAAACTGCTCATCAAGCGGCTCTATACCAAGCTTATTCAAAGGAGGGAGCTCAAATTCCTCTCCCGGCAAAAACAGATGCATCGTGCCAAACTGCCTTACATCCTTGTAACGCAGCTCAGTTCCATCTGCAAAATGAAAAATAACATGAGTATGCGCCTCTACAGGCTCTGCCTGCTTATATACGCCGTATCTGCCTTCCATTCGCAAATGAGAAACAAGAATAATTCCGTCGAGCACAAACCGTAAAAATTTGCCTCTGCGCTCAACCGTTTGTATCGTATGACCAGCCAAAGCGTCGGCAAATTGCTCCGGCTCAATCGGCCGCTGTATGATGCGGGGCAGGCTTACAGTGACAGACCTGATTGTTTTGCCTGCAACCAGCTCCACCAACGTTCTTCTGACGGTTTCAACCTCTGGTAATTCTGGCATAGCTACTCTCCCCATGCATGCTGCCTTCGGCAGGCAGTTCTTTTCATTTTGACTAACACTAATATTACTTGGCTTCATACCAGCTTTCTCCAAAGCTCACATCAGCGCGCAGCGGCACATCCAGCTCGATTGCCCTTGACATAACTTCAGGCACTAAGCCCTTCATCAGTTCCAGCTCATCGGCCGGCACTTCGAATACAAGCTCATCGTGCACCTGCAGCAGCATGCGGCTTTTCAGCTTGCGTTCTTTAATCATTTCATCCATTTGCACCATCGCCAGCTTGATTATATCCGCTGCGGTACCTTGAATCGGCGTATTCATCGCTGTACGCTCAGCAAAAGAACGGAGATTAAAGTTCGAGGACTTGATTTCCGGCAAATATCTTCTGCGCTCCAGCAATGTCGTTACAAAACCGTCCTGTTTGGCTTGTGCAACTATATTGTCCATGTAATTTCTTACACCCTTGAAAACGTTGAAATACTGCTCGATAAAGGAAGCCGCTTCTTTTCTTGTAATACCAAGATTTTGTGACAGGCCAAAATCGCTTATGCCGTATACAATGCCAAAATTAACTGCTTTCGCTGACCGTCTCATATTGGCATCCACCTGCTCGGCAGTTACGCCAAACACGTCCATTGCGGTTTTTGTATGGATATCCATGTCATGAATAAAAGCTTCCTTCAAATTATTATCGCCTGAAATATGCGCCAGCACTCGCAGCTCGATTTGCGAATAGTCTGCTGCTAATATAAACCAGCCCGGCTCGGACGGCACAAAAGCTTTTCTTATTTTGCGTCCTTCCTCCAAGCGGATTGGAATGTTTTGCAGGTTAGGAAATTGACTGCTGAGACGTCCGGTTGCAGCAATCGTTTGTCGATAATACGTATGAATTTTGCCAGTCTCGCTGCGTACCTCCTTCAGCAGGCCTTCTACATAAGTAGATTGCAGCTTGGTAAGCTGGCGGTAATTCAAAATCAGCGGAATAATCTCATGATAAGGCGCAAGATCCTCTAGTACTTCGGCATCTGTGGAATAGCCCGTTTTTGTTTTCTTTTTGGCAGGCAAGCCGAGCTTTTCAAACAATATCTCACCAAGCTGCTTAGGCGAATTGATCTTGAATTCCTCGCCTGCATGCTTGTAAATTTCTTCTACCATAATCGAAATTTGTTTATCCAGCTGCTCCCCCAGTGCGGACAGCTCATCAGCTTGAACCGCTATGCCCTGATATTCCATCGCTGCCAGCACGCGAGAAAGCGGCTGCTCGAGCTCAAAATAAAGCTTGCTCATATGAGTGCGCTCCAGCTCGGCAGTAAGGATCGGTGTCAGCTTTCGGACAGCTTCAGCCTTTATCGCCAAATGGCGATACAGCGTCTCGCCTTCAGGCAGCTTGAATTTGGCTCCTTTGCCGTATACAGCATCGTCGGACGGAATGCCTGCAATTCCCATCTTATCGCAAATGCCGCTAAGCACCTGGTTGCCATCCGTCGGATCAAGCAAGTAAGCGGCAAGCTGCACATCAAACGCCATTCCGCCCAGCTTCATATTATGCCATTGCAAGGCCAGCTCGACCTTATGCAAATCATAGCCGTATTTAGGCTTGGATTCATCAGCGAGCCAAGCAAGCAGCCCGGCTAATGCATCATGTGCAAGCAGTTCATTTGGAACAACAAATACATGCTTTTCAAATGCGACAGAAACTCCGGCCAGCCCAGCATGATGCGGATTTTCACCAATCGCCTCAATATATAAGCCATGCTGCTCCGATTCATCTAGCAGTTTAACCAATTGAGCAACCTGCTCATCAGCTTGCTGCTCGTCCACTACTGTAATTGCAAGCTCATCCGCTGCAGCCTCTGCTTCGATTGCCGATGCTCCTGCACTGCTGCTAAGCTCAAGCCGTTCAAGCAGCGATTTGAATTCAAGCTTGCGAAGAACCTCGGCCAGCTTCTCCTGCTCATATCCGCCATATTGAATATCAGCCTCGCCTTTTTCAATCGGCACCTCGCGATAAATCGTAGCAAGCTTCTTGCTCATAATTGCATCGTCGCTATGATTCGTCAGGTTTTCCTTGAGCTTGCCTTTAAGCTGGTCAAGACTGCCAAGCACATTTTCTACCGATCCATGCTCATGAAGCAGCTTAAGCGCGGTCTTCTCGCCGACACCGGGAACACCTGGAATATTGTCTGATGCATCTCCCATAAGCCCCTTTAAATCGATGATCTGCAGCGGTGTAAGCCCGTACTTTTCATCGATGCCTGCAGGTGTGTACAGATCAACCTCGCTCACCCCTTTGCGGGTTACCGCAATAGTGACTTGGTCGGAGGCAAGCTGGAGCATGTCCTTATCTCCCGTCACGACGATCGCCTGAATAGCCTTTTCATCCGCCTGTTTCGTTAAAGTTCCAATAATATCATCTGCTTCATAGCCTGAAATTTCATATTGCGCAATGCCAAATGCATCAATCAGCTGCTTAAGCATCGGGAATTGTTCGGATAGCTCCGGCGGTGTTTTTTGACGGCCGCCCTTATATTCGCTGTAGCCTTCATGACGGAACGTTACTTTGCCAGCATCGAATGCAACCAGCATATGTGTCGGCTTATGCTCTTCAATCAGCTTAAGCAGCATCGTTGTAAAGCCATAAACAGCATTTGTATGCTGTCCGGCTGAATTGGTTAGCGGAGGCATTGCAAAAAATGCCCGATAGGCAATGCTGTTACCATCTATTAACATCCATTTACTCATATTCGATCAACACCTCGCCTAATTAATGCCTACTTTACTATCATAACACAAAATGGGCTATCCCCAAGCATCTTCGCCTGTTGAAAACCCATCTTTAACAAATTCTAATTTTTTCTAGTCAAGAAGAAACGCTGAACGTCCCTAGTTAAGGATGATACATAGTTATGTGTTCAAATCCGGTCTCTTTCCGGTTATCAAATAAACGACGCTCTCGCCAATATTGGTAGCATGATCACCAAAGCGTTCGATATGGCGGCCAACTACATTAAGCAGCGAGGCCTGGGCAATATTGCGCGGATTTTCCATCATCAGCATGTTCAGCTCACGCATAATTTGCCCGAAAAGCGCATCAACGGTATCGTCATCCTTTGCCATTTTATAAGCCAGATCTACATTCTCCTGCACAAACGCTTGAATCGACTCATTCGTCATGCTGCCTACTATTTCCGCCATGCGCGGCAAATCAATCAATGGTTTAATAATCGGCTGTCCTTCAAGCCGTATAACAACCTTGGCAATATTAACCGATAAATCCCCCATACGCTCCAAGTCGCTGGCAATTTTGAAGGCAGATAAAATACGTCTCAAATCTTTCGCAACAGGCTGTTGAGTAACGATCAAGCGCGAGCCCAAATCCATAATCTGCTCTTCCATCTGATTAAGCTCTGAATCCTTTGCTATAACATTTTCTGCTATCCGCACATTTTGCTTAAGCAATGAATCCATCGCTTCTACAAGTGAATTTTCTACAAATTTCCCCATCTGTACAATCAAATTATGAAGCTGCTCAAGACCAGAATCAAATTCCTTGCGCACTGTCATCATTATGAACACTCCCCCAAACAATAGATTTAAGCACTCTTTAATCCGCTTTTAAAATACTAGAGACCTCTTAGCCAAAACGTCCGCTTATATAATCTTCTGTACGCTGGTCAACCGGATTAGAGAACAGCTTCTCCGTTTCCGAATACTCAACAACCTCGCCATTTAAGAAGAACACAGTCTGATTCGAAACACGGGCAGCCTGGTGCATATTGTGTGTGACCATTACAATCGTATAATTATTTTTCAGCTCCTGTACAAGCTCTTCAATTTTCAAGGTGGAAATCGGGTCAAGCGCTGATGTCGCCTCATCCATAAGCAAAATATCCGGATTGACCGCGAGTGCTCTCGCTATACACAAACGCTGCTGCTGACCGCCAGAGAGACCAAAAGCGGACCGTTTCAAATAATCCTTCACTTCATTCCAAAGCGCTGCAGAACGCAAGCTTGTTTCTACAATTTCATCGAGCTTAGCTTTGTTATGGATGCCATGAAGCCTTGGACCGTAAGCGATATTGTCATATACGGATTTAGGAAAAGGGTTTGGCTGCTGGAACACCATACCGACTTTTTTACGAAGCGTCTCTACATCCACTTCATTGGAATAAATCTCAGTCCCGCCTATTTTAAGCTGACCTTCAATTCTCGTGCCGGGAATCATATCATTCATGCGGTTAAGCGTGCGAAGCAATGTGGACTTGCCGCAGCCGGAAGGTCCAATAAACGCAGTTATCGCCTTTTCAGGAATAGTCAGTGAAACGTCCTTCAAAGCCTGGAAAGTGCCATAATACAAGTTTAAATTTTTGATATTTATGAGAGCGTCCATATCGTTCCCTCCATCTTTTTGTAATTAAACATTTTTCTGATACTTGTTGCGAAGCAGAATTGCCGCAAAATTCATAAGCAGCAGTAGAACGAGCAGCACAATAATGCCGCCGGCTGCAAGCTCTTTAAATTCAGGCTGTGGCTTGGATATCCAGTTATATACTTGAATCGGTATGACCGTGAAAGAATCCATAATACTATTCGGTAAAAAGGCAACATAAGTCAGGGCTCCGATCATTACTAGCGGAGCAGTTTCTCCAATCGCACGTGACATAGCCAAAATGACACCTGTCATAATACCCGGCATAGCCGATGGCAGCACGGCTCGTGAGACAGTTTGCCACTGTGTTGCTCCCAGTGCAAAGGAAGCATCGCGTCTTGATCTTGGCACTGCGCGAATCGCTTCTTGAGCTGCGACAATAATAATTGGCAGGACAAGCAGCGTCATGGTCAGAGCCCCTGCAAGCAAGCTTCTATCTAAGGATAGAAGGCGGACAAACAAGGCAAGGCCCAATATTCCGTATACGATAGAAGGAACCCCTGCCAATGTGCTTATATTAAGCTGAATCAGCTTCGCAATGCGGTTTTTCTTGCCGTATTCCTCCAGATAGATAGCCGCTCCGACACCGAATACGAAAGCTAGCGGGGCCATAATGCAAAGCATGTAGATCGTTCCTACGAATGCAGACTTCATACCGGAAGCTGCTGCCTTACGCGATGGATACTCGGTGAATAGCTGGGGCTGAACCTTAGCTATACCATCGATAACAATATCAATCAGCAAGGCGCACAGGGCGATGACACCGACCGAGGTTGCCGCGACAAATAGTAAATGCAGCATCCAGTCTATACGGCGGCGTTGAGCAATCTGCTTGCGATTTGCATCTTGAAATATACTCATGCCTAGTACTCCTCTCTGAATCGTTTTGCAACATATTGGGCAACAATATTAAGCAAGAAAGTAATGACGAACAAAGTCATGCCGACAGCGAAAATCGAGCCATATTCAATAGAGCCATGAGGTGTATCGCCTAAGCTGACCTGTACGATATAAGCAGTCATCGTCTGAATACTTTCCAGCGGGTTCACTGTCATATTCGGCGTAGCGCCCGCTGCCAAAGTAACGATCATCGTCTCGCCAATCGCACGGGAGAAAGCAAGCACGGCCGATGCCACAATGCCGGACAAAGCGGCAGGCACAACTATTTTAAGCGCAACCTCGAATCTTGTGGCGCCCAGCGCATATGCGCCGTCACGAAGTGATCTTGGTACCGCGGACATCGCATCCTCACTAAGGGAGCAAACCATAGGGATAATCATAATACCTACTACAATACCAGCGCTCAATGCGTTAAACGTTCCTGCAGAGCTGAATATATCTCGAATAATCGGAGTTACAATACTTAGTGCAAAATAGCCATATACAATCGTCGGGATACCGGCCAGAACCTCCAGTATCGGCTTTACAATATTGCGCACGCGTTTAGGTGCATATTCCGATAGATAGATAGCACTGGCAAGACCGATCGGAACAGCAACTAAACACGCGATAACCGTAATCAGCAAGGTGCCTGATAACAGCGGCAATATGCCAAAGCTTTTTGGCGGAATTAATGGCGACCACTTGGTGCCGAATAAGAAGTCTGCAATCGGAATAGTTTTAAAAAAGCTGTATGTTTCCGTAATTAATGTGACGACAATTCCAATCGTCGTTAGAACGGATACGCTGGCGCAAAGAAAAAGCAGTACAGGCATTACTTTGTTGATTATGCTTACACGCTCATTCTTAAATCGACCAATCGATGGCTGGCTAGGTGCACTAGCTCCCAGTTTGGACGGTTCGGCTTGCTGCGTCATTGGACGGCCTCCTCTTTACCCTTTTACAAATCTTTAACATCATTGGCGAGAAAAATGTGATGCCCGATAAGGCATCACATCTTGCATCACATTTTTCTCGCCTCTTATAAGTGCGTTATTTAATTTTAGCTGCTTCTTCTTTGTACTTCTCATCCGGCAATGCTACGTAACCAACTTCGCCAGCCATTGCGCCGATGTTGTTAATGTAGTATTTCAAAAACTCGTTCACTTCAGGGCGTGCCATCTCTGCATTGTTAGCATAGATGAACAATGGTCTGGAAAGCGGTGAATAGCTGCTGTCTTTGATCGTATCGTAAGATGGAGTTACTGCGCCTTTGCCGCCGTCAATTGGAACAACCTTCAGCTTGTCTTGGTTTTCTTCGTAATAAGCAAAACCGAAGTAGCCAATGCCGAACTCGCTGCCTGCAACGCCTTGAACTAGCGTATTGTCATCTTCGCTGAATACGATCGCTTTGTCGTTGCGAATACCTTTTTTGTCAAGAACAGCTTCGTTGAAATAATCATAAGTACCAGAATCAGCACCAGGAGAGAACATTAGAATTTCTTTGTCCGGCCATGTGTCGCGAACATCTTTCCAAGTTTTAACGCCAGACTCCGTTACGAAAATTTTGTTCAGTTCTTCAATAGTCAAGTAGTCGATAAAATCATTATCTTTGTTAATAACTACAGATAGTCCGTCGTATGCTACAGAAAGCTCAGTAAACTCGATTCCCTTATCCGCACATGCTGCTGCTTCCTCATCTTTAATGTTGCGTGATGCATCTGCAATTGCAATTTCACCTGCGCAGAAACGCTTAAAGCCGCCGCCTGTTCCGGAAACGCCTACCGGTACACGCACATCAGGATGCTCTTTGCCAAACTCCTCTGCAGCTGCTTCTGTCAATGGGAATACTGTGCTGGAGCCGTCTACCAAAATTTCACCTTTAAGCTTCGCAGTTTCAACCTTTGGCGCTTCGCTTGCCGGCGCTGTAGCTGAAGGAGGTGTTGTAGTTGCTGCTCCCTGATTTTTATCCCCGCTGTCCGTTTTATTTCCACAAGCTGATGTAAGCAGCAAAATAGCCGCTACCGATGCTAGAATAATCCCTTTTGCTTTCTTTCTCTTAACCAAAACAACCACTCCTCTGAATTGAATGTTTAATATTTTTTATCGTTCCTACGCTTCTAATACTACTAACAGTTTGTTAATGAAGTATTCTGATTTTGTAAATGCAGTGTTAAAAGTATTGCGATTTGTTAATCAATTTTCATAGGAAGCTCTCAATTTTTCCATTTCATCTGCTACTAGAACGGCATGCTGATAGGAATGCTCAGCCAATTTGCCGATATGCCTGCCGCTTTCCTCGTTTTGATGGGCTGTATTCATCAGCTGATCGAATACAGTCTCCGTCTTTTTTACAAACTGCCGGCTTGCCATCGTTTCATCCTTGCCCGTCTCTACTGCGGCTGCTGTATCTTCTATCGCATGTATAACGGCTTTCGTTATTCTAGTAATTCCATTAGCAAGCTGCTTTGTTTCATTAGCGAGCTTCATTACCTGCTCTGCCACGACCGCAAACCCTCTTCCATGCTCACCCGCCCGCGCTGCTTCAATAGATGCGTTCACTGCAAGAAGATTGCTTTGCTCTGCCAGTCCTTTTATTAAATCGGTAACTTTATAAATGGCTCCCGCTTCCTGCTGCAAATTTTTCATTTGTTCCTGCTGCACCAACGCGTTTGACAAAATGGATTGAAAAACATCTGTCACCTTTCCAAGCTCGCCTCGGCCGCTGTTCATCAACTCAGACATCGCGATGGCCTGCTGCTCGCCCTGTTTTGCAGATCGATGCACTTCAGAAATGACATCCTTGATTTGCTGCAAGCCGGTTTCGGCGGATGCAATGACAGCGATTTGTCCTAAAATAGCTTTTTCTTGCAAAGCGCTAGAAAGCTTAAGTAAATCTGATACCGTTAATATTCCGTGCAATCTTTCCTGGCTAGTTACCAGAACACAGTCATATAAAATATGCTCCTGGCGCTGCAAAGCTCTGCTAATGACCTGCTGCGGCTCCTCTTTCGCATCTACGATTAAAGGCTGCTGATCCATTAAAGCTTCAATCGGCTTGTCATACCACAGCTCGGCACTAAACCGCTGGCCCAGTTTTAGAAAAAAACGGGGTCTCATTAATATCCCAAGCGGCTTGTATAATGGCGTACATACGACCAAGCATTCACTTTCAGGATTTTGCCGGAATAGTTGTATAGCCTCCCTGCATGAAAGTTCGGGCGGAGCAATCAAGGGTTGTCTTATGTAAGAGCCCCATTCTTCATCTTTTTTTCTGTTTGCTGAAGCTATTGCTTGGGTTGAGCCTTTCATTTCAATTACAGCTGCAATTTCTGACTGATTTGGCCGTTTCACTACAATTGCCATAGTACTTTGACCTCCCTAATTGTTAGTGACACCATTACTATAGAACTAGTTCATTAAACCAAAACGAGATTCATGTTATGGGATTGTAAAAATAATTGCAAAAGGGAATATGTTATAATAGAAGCGTGACTATTATGAGGATAAAGAGGATAAGCCTATGTCTAACAAGAACATTGTAATGGAAGCTATAGATACAAATGCCGAACAATTCAAGCAGGTTTCCCGCTCAATTGGGAGCAGGCCTGAACTGGGCCATAAAGAATTTTTCGCTTCTGACTTATTGATTAAAACACTTGAAGGCCATAATTTTTCTATCGAACGCGGTGTGCTTAATTTGCCGACTGCGTTTATAGCCACCTATGACTCCAATCGGCCGGGTCCGACAGTGGGCTTGCTTTGTGAATACGACGCTTTGCCTGAAATCGGCCATGCCTGCGGCCATCATTTGATTTGCTCAATGAGTGCCGCGGCTGCTGTCGGACTCAAATCTGTTTTGAATGAAACAGGCGGCAAAATTAAAGTGTATGGCACGCCGGCAGAAGAAACGATGGGCGCCAAAGTGCCGATGGCCGAAGCAGGTCTGTTCGACGAATGCGATTTTGCTCTAATGGCGCATCCATATTATCAGTTCGAACGATCAGGCACCTCGCTCGCGCTCGATGCCGTTCAATTTGAGTACTTCGGCAAAGCCTCTCATGCAGCGGCTAACCCGGAGGAAGGAGTCAATGCGCTTGACGGTGTGCTGCAGCTGTTCAACAGCATCAATGCACTGCGCCAGCAGACGAAATCCGACGCGAGAATTCACGGCATCATCGATCAAGGCGGCAGTGCACCCAATATTATTCCGGACTATGCGTCCGCTAAATTTTATATTCGCTCGGCTTCGCGGGCCTATACGAATGAGCTTACGGCTAAAGTAAAGAAATGCGCAGAGGGCGCTGCCTTGCAATCCGGCTGCGAGCTTCGCATGAATCACTATGAGCTGTCTTATGATGAATTGATTACAAATGAAGCGCTATCCGATCAATTTCAAAAAAACTTGCTGGAGATGGGCGTTCCTGTGGAGGAAATTGGGGAAGGCCAGGATCATGGCTCGCTTGATCTTGGCAACGTATCGACTCGCTGTCCGGCTATTCATCCCTATGTCAAAATCGTGGAGGAACGCTTTTTGCTTCATACCGAGCAGTTTCGCGATGCAGCCATGACAGAGCAGGCGCTTGAACGAATGATTTTTGGAGCCAAGCTTCTGGCAGCCACAGCTTATGACGTGTGCTCGAACGAAGCACTGCTTAAGCAAATACGCGCACAATTCCAAGCTTTGCGGAGGCAATAGATGATGCCGGACCTCACTTCTTCAGACGCAGCTGTCCAGCCAGATACACAAGCAGTTACGAAGCTTTGCCTGCTGGCAGGCAAAATCATTATGCAAAGCGGTGGCGAGACTCAGCGTGTAGAAGATACGATGATGCGTATTGCCGCCGCTTACGGGCATCATAATTCACATAGCTTCGTTACGCCAACTGGGATCCTGTTCGCGATAGACGGCTCCTCCCATGTTACCAGGCTAGTGCGGATCTCTAACCGATCCAACAATTTAAAAAAGGTCGCGATCGTGAATGATATTTCGCGTAAAGTAGCCAGCAGCGAGCTGGATTATCATGAAGCACTGCAGCAATTGCAGCATGTTGACAAGGCGCAGCTGGATTACCCCAGTTGGCTCACGACACTAGCTGCTGCTGTCGCCAGCGCCTGTTTTCTGTATATGTCCGGCGGAACATGGTACGAGCTGGCCCCTGTTTTTATAATTGGCGGGATAGGCTACAGCTGTTTTAATCTTTTACATGATTCTATAAAAATTAAGTTTTTTGCTGAGTTTATCGCTGCTTTGCTAATCGGAACGCTTGCCGTTGCTGTCGTACATATGGGACTTGCCTCGCAGCTTGATACGATTATAATCGGCTCCGTAATTCCGCTGGTGCCCGGCTTGCATATTACAAATGCTATACGCGATCTTATGGCCGGCCATTTAGTATCTGGAATTTCCAAAGGAGCAGAAGCCTTTCTGACGGCATCCGCGATCGGAGCAGGCATCGCTGCTGTACTATTTGTTTTTTAGAATTGTTCACTTCAAAGAACGACGAAATCATTTACTTGGCAGAAAGGAGTTAGCGCGTTGTGGATATTATATTGAAGCTTCTGATGAGCTTTATTGCTACCTCCGCTTTTGGGCTTATATTCAATGTGCCTTTGCGCTTGCTGCCAATCTGCGGTACAGTTGGTATGGGCGGCTGGCTCGTCTTTATTGCCGGTGAAGAATGGCTGGGCCTTAATCCCATTGCGGCAGTTATGCTTGCAGCGTTTTGTGTTACAGCAATTAGCCAGATTTTTGCCCGGCTCTTAAAAACGCCGATCATTTTGTTCAACGTATCAGGCATTATTCCGCTGGTTCCCGGCAGGCTGGCTTATAACGCCATGCGCAATGTCGTCGAGGATCAATATGATATCGCCCTGCAGCTTGGCACTCAGGTGCTGCTCATTTCAGGGGCAATAGCGATTGGTCTGGTGCTCTCTGAGGTCGTTCATCAATTTATTCGCAAAGCTGCTCGGTAAGGGAGATATGGAAATGAAGATGGAAGCGTTCAATGAAATGGTGCCCTATGAAAATCCCTTATTATCGATTCGCATTTTCCGCACGAAGCGAGCCGGCGGCAACTACATCAACTGGCATTATCACAAGCAGCTGGAGCTGCTTCTCATTATAGAAGGCGAGCTTGATGTTTCTATCGCGGAAGAAACTTATCCGCTTAATGAAGGCGATATTGTGCTTATCGGTGCCTCGGAGCTGCATCGTGACCGTACGCTGCATTCCTGTGACTATATCGTGCTGCAATTCGAGCTGGAAAACTTTTTTGACCACAGCTCAATCTCTTACTTGAAATATTTTTCAGAAACGCATATGCCTTTAAGCAAGGCAAACTATATATTTAGGCAGTATCCAGAGGTAAAAAAAGCAGCATCTCAGCTTATTATGCAAATATTAGAAGAAACACAACTGAAAAAACCGGGCTATGAGCTGGCCGTCAGTATCCATATCAAACAATTGCTTCTGCTTCTGCTTAGAAACGACAATCGTCAAGTGCTGCTGGAGCAAGACAATTTCGATAAAGTACGCCTTAAGCCTGTGCTCGATTATATTGACCAGCATTTGCATGACCGCATTTCGGTAGAGGAAGTATGCAAGATTGCCAATATGAGCTACTATTATTTCGTTAAATATTTCAAAAAAACGCTGGGGCTCTCCTTCACGGAATATGTCAACTACCGCAAAGTGAAATCTGCAGAACGTCTCCTTCTGACGAAGGACTTAAGCATTGCGGAAGTCAGCGATCGTGTCGGAATGCCAAATATGGCCCATTTTTATAAAATGTTCAAAAAATACAATGATTGCTCGCCGAAGCAATTTCAAAGCAAAATGCTGCAGTGGAAGCAGCAGGATGATTATAAGCGGTAACAAGCTATTAACTTAAACTAACGATGCTTTGAGATCTGTTACTTTAGGGGCTTTTGCTGCATTGCCGATTGGCAAACTTGGGCTAGCAGTGCGCTGTTTGTAACAGCAGTACGCTTTGTGGCCAGCAAATACGCTACTTCTGATTCTAACGAATCCTCATGGCGCTATTTGGCCTGATTTGGCTGTTTTGATTTTGTAACGAAGATCTGATGCGCTATATGTGAACTAATGTCAGTCCGGAGACCCTTTTTGATCAAATAAGACACTGTATGAGACTGTCGATTAATTGTGGATAGTTGCAACAAG
This sequence comes from Paenibacillus sp. GXUN7292, assembly GCF_050864975.1. Taxonomy (NCBI): domain Bacteria; kingdom Bacillati; phylum Bacillota; class Bacilli; order Caryophanales; family Paenibacillaceae; genus Paenibacillus; species Paenibacillus sp. GXUN7292. The sequence continues at coordinate 49,115 of NZ_JBOZWO010000015.1, forward strand.
CAATAGAAAGGGGTATCACTGCGATCAAGATTGGGATTCCGACCGCTGTTGTAGTCCAATTTTTATGAATAAATAACCCTTGTAAAGGAAAAAATTAGCCTACAAAGGCGGACGCTGCCGCTTCTCCATTCCCAAATCTTGCTCTCCGTTTCCCTTTTCATTGCTTTTGAATGTTTTCAACCTAATCGACAGTTTCTCAGCGCACTGTTGTGCTTATAACATCAGATTTCAGAATCTAACGGTTGTCAGTAGCGCTAACATGCCTAAAACACCAGTTCCTAGATTTTAACGGTTGTTAGAAGTCTTAATTACCTCAAAAGCAGCTCGAAAAAGCCAAAGTTCACAAATAACGCTGATCACAACCGTTACAATTTCTAAATAGCCTTTTTTTAGCTAGATAGCGCTTGTCAGAACCGTTAGACGCTAAAGGCAGAAAAGTTTCGATTCCATTCTGGATTAGGCAACGAGTGCAATGGTAAAGAGGGGTACTGCGATCAAGACTTCATTCCCCTTTCTTTTTGCTTGCCTGTAGTTGCCTACAATTAATCGACAATAGCGCACTATAGAGATGCCTACTAACTAAATACCGCGCATATGCCGACTCTTACTAAATAAATAGACGTCGCACGCATAATTAAGAAAAATAATTAAAAAAGCCCGCAACCCGCTTACTGGGTTTCGAGCTTTTTCTTCATTACGAGCTTGTAGCCGACGCCTCGAATGGAATCAATGGCAACGGACTGCTGACCCAGCTCCAGCTTTTTGCGCAGAGAGCTGACATGTACGTCTACGGTTCGCTGGCCGCCAAAATAATCAAAGCCCCATACGACATTCATTAGATCATCTCTTGTCACAACTACTCCTGGGCGCTGCACCAAATAAAGCAGTACTTCGAATTCCTTCGGACGCAGCGGAATCGCTTCGCCATGCAATGTAACCTCATACTTTTCGGGATAAATAAACAGCTCTCCCGCTTGGATTACTTTCTCGCTGGACATGACCGGCGCAGTATCTTCTATTTGTGTTCGCCTTAATACGGCGGATACTCTTGCCAGCAGCTCTGCAACCCCAAAGGGCTTCGTAATATAATCATCCGCTCCGTGCTTCAGCCCCTGCACAACCTCTTCCTCCGCATTGCGCGCAGTCAAAATAATAACAGGTGTTTTATTGCCGCCTTGACGGAGGCGATTCAATACTTCAAAGCCATTGAGACCAGGAAGCATTATATCCAATATAATCAGATCAAAATTGCCCGTAAGAGCAGTATGCAGCCCTTCCCCGCCATGATCGACTACCTTAGTCTCATAACCCTCTTGCGACAAATTATAGGACAATAGCCTGGCCAGTGTAGGCTCATCCTCGATAACAAGCACTTTATACGACATGATGACCTCCATGCGAGTCGTACATACTAAAGCATATATACCGCACCCGCGTACTATCTGTAATCGTTCAATACCTCTAGTTTAACATGCCTGTCCACCAATTAGGCAATATTTTTTTTACCGGATTGGTTTCTTATTGCAGCACGGGCAAAATAATGGTAAAGGTTGTTCCGACTCCAGTTGTACTTGTCACCGTAATAGTTCCCTTATGAAGCTCCACCAAGTGCTTGACGATGGACAATCCAAGGCCTGTTCCGCCCGAGCTTCTTGAACGCGCCTTATCTACGCGGTAAAAGCGTTCAAAAATACGGGGCAGGTCCTTCTTCGGTATGCCGATTCCTGTATCGCTAATTTGAATAGACAGCAAATCGTCATTAATCGCGTGAATCGAAAGTGTTACTTTGCCTCCGTCCGGCGTGTAGTTGATGCCGTTGGACAGCAAATTCATTACGATTTGGCGCAACCGATCCTCGTCAGCCTCCACATAAAGGCCTGGCTGAATTTTGCTGCAAAGCTCGATTCCTTTCATCGTCGCTTCAGCTTCAAGCAACGTCATCGTCTTGCTCACAAAGCTATCCAGTTCAACTGGAGAGAACATTAGCGGCACACGTCTGGACTCAATCTTGGACAGCTCCAAAATATCGCCAATCAAACGGTTAAGCCTGTCGCTTTCGTCGAATATAATTTGCAGGAATGAACGCGCAGTCTCCTCATCCTTTACAGCTCCGCCCAGCAGCGTTTCCGCAAAGCCTTTAACTGCTGCAATCGGCGTCTTCAGCTCATGCGACACATTAGCAACGAACTCACTGCGCATGCGCTCCAGCCTGCGGATTGCGGATACGTCCTGCAGCACAAGCAGCACGCCGCCGCGCTGATGCTCGCCTTCGGATATCGGCACCAGCGTCAATTCCACAAGCCGCTCCTCCGGATAGTAAAAGGTCACTTCCTCCCGCAGAGCCTCCTTGGATCTTAATGCGCCCTGGATCATTTGCGAAAGCTCGTACTGCTGCTTGGCTTCTGAATAATGCCTTCCAACAAGCTCGCTTGCCGGCAAGCCAAGCACTTCCTCTGCATGGCGGTTCATGAGCACGACTCTTCCGTCAGTCTCTATCATGACGATGCCGTTAATCATATTTGCCAATACGGTCTGCAATTGATTTTCATTTTGCTTGATGCGCTCCATTTGCACTTGCAGACTGTCCGCCATCGCATTAATAGCATGACCTAATTCGCCAATTTCATCCTTTTTCACTACCGTTACTCTAGCTACATAATCCTGATTCGTTATCCGCTTAGCCACCTTCGTAATTTGCTCTAATGGCTTTGTAAGCCCGAGGGCAACTCTATAGCTGATAACAGCAGCAAGGACAAATAAGATAAGCAGTCCGCCAATCATCACATACATCACCTTGCGCAAGCCGCTGTCCACCTCATCCAGCGTCATCGCCATACGAATAACATAAGAATAATTATCCGTTTGATCCTTGATCGGAATTGCAACATAGATCATATTCATGCGCATCGTGTTGCTGGAGCGAACAGCTCGTCCAATTCCTTCCTCAAGCGCTTCGGATACCTCATTGCGGTATAAGTGGTTATTCATTTCCTCCGCGGCATAATCCGAATCGCCAAGCACGACGCCGTCACTGCGAATAAAGGTAATCCGCGACTCTGTATATGATTTTATTTCATTTGCTTGCTCGGTATAATAACTGTACACTTCCTCTGCATTGTCGCTGGCCTTCCATTCCATACGGGAGGCGATAAGCTTCATCTCGCGCACCATATTATCTTCAAGAGCGTCAATATAAATATTTTTGAACGTATTCATCATCATAAAGCCAGCTGCACTTACAGCTAAAGCGATAATAGAAATAATAATCATCGTTAATCTGGTACGAAAACTGTTCATACGACTCACCCCCGCCACACATACTGTTGCTTCCTTCTAGATTGAAACTGTCGATACTCAAGCATACGCTTCCGAATCGATAGTCTTCATGCATCTCCGCTAGTTTTATCCTACATGCAGTGAGGTTGTCTCGCTAGCTTTATTATTATTAAGTTTTTGTAAAATATAATGATGCAAGGTAGCCATAGGCTGCTGAATCAGTATAGACAAGACGACCGGCACAGCGGCAAGCGGACTGAAATAGCCCAGCGCCAGTACAATGCCAAGCGAGATGTTGCGCATGCCCGTTGCATATGAAACGGTAATCTGCTTTCCCTTATCTTTAAGCTTCGCTGCAGCAAAATATCCAATTGCATAGCAAAACGCAACTAATGCGATAGTCAATGGCACAAGTGTTAGCATATCTTGCTTAAGCTGCCCGATATATGGCGCAATGGCAGCTGCATTCAACGCAACGACAAGCACGAAGCAAAGCTTGGACAGCGGAGCTGCTGCCGGCTTCACACGGTCGGCAATTTTCCCCTTGCTCCATTCATACAAAGAGACCCCTATAATAGTAGGCAGCACGATTATTATCGTCAAATCGAGCATGATAGGCCCAGCCTCTACTTCGATAGCAGAATTGAAAAACAGATGAATGCCCGCAGGCACAACAAATGGGCTAAGCAAAGAATCAAGCACGACCATAGCCAGCATGAGCGGTATATTCCCTCCTGACATGCCCACCCATAGCACGGAGGATACGCCAAGCGGTATAATTGCGAACAGCACAAGCCCTATAACATAAGGAGAGTCCGCCCCGAACGTTAAGATTCCTGCAGCATAGGCCACAATCGGCGAAATCATATGCGCCAGAATAAACACAAGTATAATAAGGCCTGGCCTGCCAGCCGAAGCCTTTAGCTGTTTCATCCCGCAGCCCACTGCCATCGTAAAAGTAACAAAAGCAAACAAATAAGGGACGGCTCCTATAAAATACTGCAGCTCCGAGGCCATAAAAAAACCTGCCAGTAAGGAGCAAGGTATAATTAGAAACATCCATTTTTCAAAATATTGATTAAACGCAAGTCCAAAGCGCCGCATAGGTATTCCCTCTTTTTTGTCTAGTCTCGCTATCCTTTTCATTTTATAATAACATAGAACGATTATTTATTACTCTAAAAGGCGGTGCGTCGGATGAAAAACAGCCGTTTTTTTCATGCCATTATTCAAATGCAGTATGTGCCCAGGTGGCATGAGCACTCCCCACGCTATAAAGACAATGCAGCCAGCCACAGCTTTCGCTGCGCGGCAATTGCCGTGCTAATCGGCATCATACAAGAGCAAATAATCAAGCAGCCAGTGGACAAGCTCGAGCTTGCGGCACGGGCGCTGCTGCATGATCTTAATGAGACCGTTACCGGTTCTATCAAACATAACACAAAAAAAGACGCCATCGTGGCAGCGCATATCCGTCAGCTTGAAACAGAGGTCAGCAAAGATTTGGTAAGCTGCTTATCACGCTCCATGCAAGGTTCCTTCTATAATTACATTGTGCTTGCGGAGGATGATTCCGATATAGGCGCCTTAGTCAAGCAAATCGATACGCTTGATGCCTATTTGTTTTGCAAGCGCGAGCATGAGGCCGGCAGCAGCCCTTATTTTTCACAAACCTGTCAAGCCCTTTACGATGATTTGCAGCAAACAGCCCTGCCTGCTGTCAAATGGTTTATTCAAGCTTTGGAGCAAGAGCCGTATAGCGGCTTGCAGCAATTGGTTCACCATATTGTGAATCTTGATTTAATCGAACGTTGGGGCGGCAGCTTCAATCTGATTCCCGATAATGACGCTACGCATTCCTTTCGTGTTGCAGCTATGACGTTATTTAACAGCTGGCTGGAAACGGAACGCTTCGGGTCAAGCGGCATTGACCATTTTCGCGCACTCGCCAAATCGCTATATCATGATCTGGTTGAAAGCATTAGCGGCGATGTAGCCTCACCTATAAAAAAATCATCGCTTGAGATCAAAGCCGCCTTTGAGCAGTATGAACACCAGCTCGCAGTATCTCTGGTGGAGGCATTGCCGATCAGCTTTCATGAGCCTCTTACAGATTTTATTGTACATGCCAAGGACAAAACTTATGAAGGTGAGCTGACGGATATATCCGACAAGCTTGACGCGCTGATTAAAAGCAATCTCGAAATGCGCAACAATCCGCATTATGGTGAAATCTACTACGCGCAGCTAACACAACTGCAGCATCATTACGAAAATCCATCTGTCATTTTCTTTCTTGCCTATATATTGCATGACCTAACCTTTGACCACTTTGTGCGATAACACCTTAAAAAGGATAATAAAGCAGGCTGTTTCAAGCAGCACGCAAGAAATTCGGCAACGAAAGCAACCATGCTAAAAGCACGGCAAGGCGAGACCCATCGCTCCCTGCAGCCGTGCTTTTATCCTTCATTTTCCTATTCCCTCATCCGCTCCACTGCTTTTCTTACTTCCGTATAAAATTTCTTCCAATCCTCAGTCATTTCCTCTTGCTGAGGCATTTTTTCAAGCTGATCAGGGACAGACGGCTGGCCCGTTTCAGGTATAATTTCCTTCAGCTTTAATTTATCTAGCCTATTGTGCAACTCATCCATGCAGCAAACCTATCCTTTCAGCCAGTTTTTGCGCAAAGCAAACAATTCGCGCAGCTCCTCATTAGACAATTCCGTTATCCATTGCTCTGACTGTCCGACAACTTGATCGTTTAGCGACTGCTTGCTGTCAATCATCGTATCTATTTTCTCTTCCAGCGTTCCAAGCGTCACCAGCTTATGAACCTGTACATTTTTAGTTTGCCCAATCCGGAAGGCGCGGTCGGTCGCTTGATTCTCGACGGCAGGATTCCACCAGCGGTCAAAATGAAAAACATGATTGGCTGCTGTCAAGTTAAGGCCGGTTCCGCCTGCTTTAAGAGATAAAACAAAGGCGAGACAATCCTCCTGTTCATTTTGAAACCTTTCAATCATTTGATCCCGCTTCTGTTTAGGCACAGCGCCGTGCAGAAAAGGCACCTCTAGCTTAAAACGCGCTTCCAATATACGCTTTAGCTGCTCGCCCATCTCGATATATTGTGTAAAAATCAGGCATCTTTCGCCTTCAGCTGCAATTTCCTCGATTAGCTCAAGCAAGCGTACCATCTTGTTGGAGCGTTCCTCCTCCCACCGCTTCAATCCGCCTTCATTTAGAAACAAGGAAGGATGGTCGCACAGCTGCTTCAACTTCGTTAATGCGGCCAGCACCATGCCGCGCCGCTGCATCGGATCAAGCGTATGAAGCTTCTCCATCAAATCAGCGACAATATGCTCATATATCGCGCCCTGCTCGGCAGTCAGCGTAACAAAAGCTTTTGACTCAATTTTATCCGGCAGCGCCAGCTGTATAGCAGGGTCCTTTTTCAACCGGCGCAGCATAAAAGGCTGCACCCAGCGCTTCAGCCCCGCAATGAGCTGCTCATCCCGCGTTCTTTCTATTGGAATGACTACAGACTTATGAAATTCACCCAAGCTGCCCAAGTAACCAGGATTAATAAAATCGTATATGGACCATAGCTCCGTCAAGCGATTTTCCATCGGTGTTCCAGTAAGGGCTATGCGATGCTGCGCAGGAAACTGGCGAATGGCGCTTGATCCCTTCGTGTATGCATTTTTAATGTTTTGCGCTTCATCTAGGCATAGCGCATCCCATTGCATATCAACAAATTGTTCTTGATCGAGCAGAGCGATCGCATAGGACGTAATAACCAAATCCGCTTTGCCCGCCAGCTCTTTAAATTCCTCGCCTTTTTGCCGTTTCGCCCCGTAATGCAGCTCGATGTTTAAATCAGGCGCAAACCGCTCCAATTCCTTCTCCCAATTGCCTATAACCGAAGTAGGGCAAATTAGCAGTGATGGGAGCGCTTCTTCAGCATGCCCGGCAGCTTTTAAGCTGCCGTGTGCTAATCTCTCTTGCTTTAAATAAGCCAAATACGCTATAAATTGAATCGTTTTGCCTAGCCCCATATCATCTGCCAAAACGCCGCCAAGTCCGTAACGGCGCAAAAAGAGCAGCCATGACAAGCCCTGTCGCTGATATTCGCGGAGCTCGCCATGAAGGGCAGATGGCTTGTCGACCAGCGGCATCGATGAAATATTTTGCAGCTGCTCCATCCAAATTTGCAAATGCTCATTCATTTCGATTTCAGCACGGCCGCTCATATCCTCATAATCGGTTAAGAAGCTGGCTTCTCCGCGTAAATGCAGCTCCAGTACGTCGCGGAACGTCAGCCCTTTGCCGCGGCCGACTTTGCGCAGCCACATTTTGATTTGCGCTGCGTCCTGCGGGTCGAGATATACCCAGCTTTCGCCCACTTGAATAAAGCGCCGCTTCTCTTCAGCCAGTTTAAGAAACTCCTCCTCGCTTAGCTGCAAATCGCCAACAGCGAGGCGCCAGTCGAACTGGACAATTTGCGATAAGCCAAACATAGGCTCGGCAGCGGAGCCAAGCATATGCTTCATCTTCGCCTTGACGCGCAGCTTGCGCGATCTGGCCTCTTCCCACCAGGATGGCAGCAATACAGAGCAGCCTGCCTCAAGCAGTGTCATACTGCCTTCATGCAAAAAGTTGAGAGCTTCTTCCTCCGTTAACTTCCAATCATTTGCTTCGTCACCCTGCTCCAGCTCCCAATTATGCAAGGCAGCGAGCCATTTCTGGTGCTCCTTGCCGATCTTTTCGGTCAGCAAAGGCTGCCATAACGACGGCAGCTCAGCATGCTCCTCCAACAATGGCCGCCAAAGCTCAGCCCGCTTATTGTAATAGACTGCCTGCCAAGGGCCGCCTTCACGCGCTTGAACAGCCGGCACTAATCTCCATTCCTCACAGTCCCCTGCAAACGGCTCCAGCAGCTGCAGAGCTATACGGAACGGCGTTGAATCCGTTAATAGCCCAATGGCGGTCAGCCAATCCTGCTCATCCGGAAGCTTTCTGGCCAGCAGCCCGCTTCCAGCAGAACGCTCTGCTTGCTCCCAAGCCTGCTGCACGTCATGATTATTCGCAAGCAGCTCCTCAATCGCCTCGCTTAGCCACAAGCTGATAGCCTGGTCGCCAAACGCTTCCGCTTGCTGCTGCAAGGCTTCCCATTCGCTGTTTATGTCATGACGCTCCTTTGGAATAGCCGGGCGCCAGCATCTTTTATACTCGCTCCAGCGCTCCCAATCCGGCAAAAACCAGCCGTTTAGCAGCAATTCGCGAAAAAGCCCCGCCAGCTTCATTAACACCTGCAATTGGTCGCTCCACTTGACCTTGACCAGCTTTACCGGCTGCGGATCGGACAAATAGTCGATCGCAGTCAAAGGTGTCAGCTTTATAAGCAGCCTCTCTCCAACTACGATTTCTTCCGTGCTTGTTCCATACCAGGAAGAGCTGTGCCATGCGAACAAAATGCTGCTAAGCTTAGCAGCAGCCATACGGTCTGGCGTGTACAGCATCATGCTATAATCACCTGTTTTGCCTGCCCAGAAGCCTGATACAACAAGCTGTTGCCTATTTAGCTTTGCATTCATTGCAATAGATTTCCTTTCCACAATTCCTCCTGAAATGCGCGCAATCGCTGGTATTTATCCGTCAGCTGCTCAATAAACACTGGCCAGCGGCTGGCAAATGGCGATGCTGAATATAGCTTGGACAGCCGTTTCAATTGCTTTACGGCAAGCCTGTAGCCCTGCCTGTTTCTGCTTTGAATCGCTGCTTCAATAGATTGATGGTACAGCGGAAACATAAGCTGCGGCGCATGCTTGGAAACCTTTTTCTCTTCCTCAGGAGATATAGCTTCGATCTTAACACCAGAGAGCAGCTGCAGATCAGCCCAATCCTGATAGCGGCCAAGCCGCATCCAATGCTCTGAAAGTCTGATATAAGATTGAGGCAGCAAGCCCAGCATGTAATCCGACCATATTTTTTGCTCTGGGTAAGCTTCATCCGCTGATGTGCACAGCTGCATAAACGGTCCTACAGACCGCTTGCCAGGCGATTGCTGCACTTGCTCAAATATATAAGCCATCCATGTTTCAACAGCTGCTTCCTGTCTCATTTCCAGCAGCCTATCTACAGAACGGTAAATAGCTTTTTGCGCCCGGTCAAAATCAGCTAGGCTGAAATGATTCAGCGCGTTTTCATACTCTCCGCGATCAAATGCAATGCTGCCTGCCGCAATACGCAAAAATGTTTGATTAATCGCAGCGCCAGCCTTGCTCTCCAGCATTTCCCCGATCGCTTGCTCTTCATTCCGCAGCCACTCGGGCTGCTTGCCGAAGGCTTGCAGGGCGGCTAAGTAAATATAATCCCATTCAAGCAGCTGCCGATCCAAGAGCAGCGCTCTGCGTTTCAGCTCACCGACAATCGTTAAACTCCATTCCCAATCCTTATCAGACAATTTGCCAGGATCCAAATCGTCAATCAGCTCATGAAACTGCGCGAGCCACGGCTCGGACATACGTAGGAAAGCCATTTCATAATAGTAGCGATTGAAAGAATCTGCTAAAGAAATAGCCCTTTCAGCCTGTTCCAAAACATAAAGGATCGCATAGCACCAAAACAGTTTTTGCGCCTTGAAGGACCAGTCTCTGGCAACAGCCTTCAGGCCAGTCAGCACCGGCTGCAGCGGATGGAGCGAATGGCGGCAGGTGCGCCATACCTCGCCGTATTGTTTATCCATCCATTCCCGCCATACAAGGAGTTTATCGCTCTCCTCAGGTCTGCCGTCCCCAAAACCAATGAATGGGGCCTGTATAGCTTGATCCGAAATATCTCGATTAACAGAAATAGCCGCACTGGCCTTAGTCAAGCCCAGCAAACGAAAATAGGCTTGCTCAGCTGCCTTATGACCGCCTGCCTGCTCTGCAACAGCTTGAAAAAATACGGCGGCGATATGCTTGCACGTACCTTTAAAAGGACATGAGCAGCTGCTGTAGCGCAGCTCATCTAAATCAATAACAACTGCGTATATGTCTGTACCTTCCGCATATGCTGTTATCGTTTCATGTACGGTCAGCTCCATACGTTTAATTCGTTTTGATGTATAGTAAGACCATCCGCGCTTAATAATCACTTGGACCAAGCTGCTTTTCAAAAAGTTTTCTATCTTTTTCTGCTGCTCATCGGCGAGATATAACAAATCATTTCACCTGCCTTATCTGTATCCCTCTATTTTAACAAAAAAACACCAAACCGCGAAATAACTTTCCAACGGTTGATGTTTGATTGCTTTAAATCTGCCCTATTAAAACTTATATTGGGAGCTTTACTGTGAAAATCAAATAGTTTTCCGCGGCAGCCGCCGCGTTTACTTCACCCCGATAGCGATCTACAATCCCTTTAACGATAGACAGACCTATGCCTTGATGATGGTCATGCTTGGTGGAATAGCCGCTTTTAAATAGCGGCGAAGCTGCAACTGCTTCCGCATCCAAGCATATATTTCCAACCTCAATGTCAATATGGCCGGCTTTTTGGCTGTAAATGAGATGCACCTGACGCTCGCTTTCCTCATACTTCATCACTTCATCAAAGGCGTTATCTATCAAATTGCCAAGGATACGGTTCACATCAAGCGTTTTGGCGCCCATCTCGGACATATTCAAATCATTGAAGGTGCAGGCAAATTGAATGCGATACGTCTCGGCTTGTGAAATTTTGGAACGAATAAGAGCAGCAATAGCAGGATTGCCGATATTAATAATATCGTTCATCACCCTTATTTCATCAGTAAGCTCCTTCGTATAGGCAAGAAGCTCTTTATGCTTGCTGAGACTGGCTAAGGAATGAATCGTCTGCACATGATTGAGAAAATCATGGCGCTGCGCTCTAATGGCAAGAAACAGTCCATTAATCTCTTCGACATATGTCTCCTGGGCTACACGAACAGCCTTGTCCTGTGATTGCTTGATCTGTCTCATCGCTGCAATTGCAATGAGGAAGCTTAAAGCAGTCAGCAATATAATAACGACGCCAAGATTGAAAAATTGCTTATTCAGCGCAAGATTGATCATATTGTAATCAGACACAATGGACAACACGTACTGATCCATCGGTGTGCCGTTCGGATCCGTAATGCTGATCCCCTTGTCCTTCACCGAAACAGGAATAAACATTTTGTAGACATGACCGTACTTGCTTTTTTTCTCAATCGTTACAATTTCATTATTATAATAAGCCGACTGTACGGCTTGAATATCTTCATCAAGCTGAACCGTATATTGACCGTATATAATCGGCCGCTGGACGATATGATCCTTGTACTGTCCGTCATCCTGCTCGGTTTGAATGCCGTCAGGGAAAGTTAGCGGATTGACGGCCATAATTTCAATAAGCGACTGCTGAGCTTCCACCAAATCATCGAGCAGGCGTTCTACGCCTGTTATTTCATTAAATTCATTCAGCGTTTCATAGTGAACATAGGGATCAATAATATAATTGGTCGAGCCATCATAATAGTAGCCCCATTTGTAAATATTTTGCACATCGGTTGAAGATACTTCAAATGGACCGCTCCAAAAATGATTCAGCGTCTGACCCAGCCACTCGCCCTTAACATTATAGTTATCAAATAATTGATTAAAATAGCTAAACCACGGCACCCATGTTTTCGTGCTTTTGCCAATCTGGGTATCGTCGCTTGATCGATAGAGCACTATATCGTCTTGTATACGTTTAAGCAGGCTGATATGCTTAATATCCAGCTTCTGGCTGAGCTCCTTAAGCTGCTCATTTGTAACATTGTCAACGTCCGGATCCAATGCATACTGTGCTGCTATTGCGGAAGCCCGCAGTTCGCGGCCTATTTGCTCTTCGAATTTCTCAGAGCCCAGCCTTGTCTGCTCGATGGTGAGCTCAATTTGCTTGCCTAACGAGAGGAGCTCATGCTTTAATGCTTCTTCTAATGTTTTTTTAGTCATAAAGTAATACACAGTGTTGTTAATTAGAATAAGAATAATAATGATGCCAATTGCCATAAACCATACTTTGCGCTGCATTCTTCACATCTTGCCTCTCTTACTATCAATTTCCAGTTAAATTACATTAGCTTCTGTTACATCATAGCACAAAGTTAATCTAAGAGAACTATATTTATCTATTTTCAAGGTACTTCGTGTCCTGTATTAAAAGATTTGATCGATCGTTCGCGGGCTGGAATAACAATTTGAACGGTAGTGCCTATTCCTATTCGACTAATGATCGTAACACCATACCGCTCGCCATACTGCAGCTTTATGCGCTGATCGATATTGCGGATGCCATGCCCCGTCTCGCTGTCATTGCTTAAATCAAAAATTTCAGCTATACGCTGCGGGGACATGCCAATGCCGTCATCTATTATTTTATATTGGATACAATCCTTAACCTTATGGGCACAAATGCGCATATAAATGCGGTCTCCGCACCAAGCATGCTTGAGCACGTTTTCAATAAACGGCTGCAAAATAAGCTTAATCGTTTCATACGGCCAAATGGATACAGCGATATCAAATTCGACCTCCATACGCTTGCCGTACTTGACCTTCTGTATATCAAGATAAGCGTTGGATTGTTCAATTTCAGCGTACACAGGTATTAAGGTTTTTCCGGAATTAAGCGTCAGGCGATAAAACTTGGCAAGCTGGACGACCATGCGCTGCAGCTTGTCATTCTCGCCAAATTTAGCGAGCTGATTAATAGATGACAGCGTATTATACAAAAAATGCGGATTAATTTGCAATTGCAGCATTTCAAGCTCGGCTTCTTTTTTTTGCAGCTGCGTCAAATACACTTTGCGGATAAGCGCCTCTACATCCTCCCCCATGCCATTGAGCGCCGTTGCAATTTGTGAAAACTCGTCCTTGCCTCTGTAGGTAATCCGCTTGTGCAGATCGCCATGCCGAAAAGCATTGAGGATCGCTACGAATTTCGTAATCCTTTTTGCAAAATAACGTGATATAAAAACACCAGCAAAGGTGAACAAAATAAAGCAAAGCACACAAATGCCTATTATAAAGGACTTTATTTTTTGTGCTTCTTTATCGAGCAGCGTGAGCGGCACATTGGCGACGATCGTCCAATTCTGATCGGCCATCTGTTCTTCGATCGTTAAAAACTTAGTATCCTGTATTTCCTCATTATTTTCAAAGCCTGAAGCAAATAAACGTTCTCCATTACTGTCATAAACAGCAATGTTGCTGCCTTCCCCCAAAACTGAATAATCGACGCTTTCAAATAAATCAGCTAAGCGGACGCTAAAGCGCATAATACCGATTTCACTTAAGCGCACCGGATTGCTCGTATCGATCATGCGGCGGATTAAAGAGATGCGGCTCTGCTGCTTTTCATCTTCAATTTGTTTCCATATAAAGGTTTCACCATAAATTTCATCTGGCAGCTCCTTATACCAGCTGCTATCCTTAATGCGCTTTAAATGATAAATATCATAGGTTTGTTGTTCTGGAGTCGCATCTGCCCCGTCTGCCCGGAATTGATATACTTCGCGTATCGTTTCATTGCCGAAATAAATAAACAGACGCTGGCTAAATCCAATCGCCTTCACAACACTTTCCAGCTTTGGAATAACTACCTGCTCCATGCGCAAATACTGCTCGCCAAGCGACAAATTTTCTGCCTTTACATTTTGTACGAGAAAATAATCATTGTAAATAATAGAAGAGATCCGCATCAAGTCGCTCGTTTTATAATTAACATTGTCCCGAACCTGCTGCAAGGTTCCCTGCACGTTCATCTTGGTTTGCTTGCGTATAGAAGAATCATAGATAACATGGGATACATACCCGTTGATGGTAACCAGAACAATTATAAAAATCATATAGGACAGCATTAATTTATAGGCAATTGGAATATATGTAGTTTTTCTTTTTTGCTTATTTATTTGAATTTGAGCCATAGCTGCCCTGCTCCCTTGCACTAAGTCATCTTTTTGCGGTATTCAAGCGGCGTTACCCCGAATCTGTCTTTAAATTGCCTGCTAAAATAAGGCAAATAGCGATATCCAACTTGATCTGCGATTTCATAGATTTTTAATCCCGGCTCCTTGAGCAGCTCGCAAGCGCGTTCCATTCGCATATTAACCAGAAGCTCATTGAAGGTGCAGCCAGATTTCTCTTTAATTAAAAAACCTAAATAACTTGGCGAAAAGGAAAACACTTGTGCAATATCTTTCAAAGTAATATTTTCATGCATTTTTTGTTTAATGACTGATCGTACATTGCGGATAAATCTGCTGCTCTGGTTGTTATTTTTGGCGTTGAGCTGCTCCGATATTTCATAAATACGGTGCATCAGCCAAATTCGAATTTCCTGAACGGTTTCGAATTGCAGCAAAATATCCATTTGCTTGATGTCCATATTAATCAGATCAAATAAATCCTCTCCGAGAGAATTCAAATGCTGCTCCAGCTTTCCTATAAAATGATTGGTCAAATGGTGAACGGTAAATCTGGAACGCATCGTGCTTATTAATTGAAACAGCTTTTCAAGCTCATCATAGATTTCGACCAAGCGGTATTCTGTCATGGCTGTCAGCAGCGATGCAATACCAGCCTCCATCTTCCTGACATCGAGCATTTCGGGCTCACTGCTTACTTCCTCGAATTTGATGACAGCGCCCCTGCCCAAAAACATTTTGCTTTCAATGGCTTCAATTGCCTGCTGATAAGACTCCGGCATAAGCTCAAGCTGCATGACAGGCTGGCCCAGCCCAATCGTAATCGATGTGTTTACCGGCTCTTGAAGCAGTGTATAAAGCTGCTTTACCGTATTATCCAAGTCCCGCTCCTCAAGCAAGACAGCTACCCTCTGCGCATTAAGCTTGCAGTAAAAATGATGGCCGCACAGCTTCATCGCTTCAGTCGCCTGCTGCAAAAATACGCGCCGCTGCTTTTGCTGAGTAATCGGCAGCTCATGCTCCGTACGTTCTTTTCTTGACCATGCCAAGCTATCCATTTCGAGTACAGCCGCCCTCAGCGGCCAGCGGAGCTTATGAAAATCCTGACTGTCTGTGAACTGAGAGAGAGCCTCGTAATCCCCATTCATATCGCCTTCCAGCAAGCGGGTAAGCATTTCATTTTTGGCAATCGGAATTAAGCTTTGATAAGCCTCTTCCACTTCCTTCTGCTTAATTTCTTCATCCAAGTCCTGCTTAATTTTCAATAAAGATGTGATCAGTTCATTATCATCCATAGGCTTTAGCACGTAGCTGTAAGCTTTGAGGGAAAGTGCTTGCTGTACATAACTGAATTCCTGATAGCCGCTTACAAAAATAATTCTTATATTAGGCGAACGCTCTTGAGCGATTTTGGCTAGCTCTAAGCCGGACATATAGGGCATATTAATATCGCTGACCAATATATCTATCGATTCATTTTTTATAATATCGCAAGCAGACAAAGCATTATTAACCGTACCTTTCACAACCATGCCCAGCTTAGACCAAGGAATAAATTGATGCATCCCTCTTAAGTCCAGCTCTTCATCATCCACCAACAATACGTTGTACATGTTAATCTTCCTTTCATCAAAGCTTATTCTATTGCTCTGAATTCAGCAGCGTAACATTTTCATGCCATCTTTTTGTAATATAATCCAAGTACAGCTGAAAGCCAGCGTCCATAGAATCCTTATGCGCTTGGTCCAAAATATTCAGCACCTCTTGATCCGTTGTTCCAAACATCGCTCTCGCTCTTGCTTTTAACCAAATATTTTTAACCTTGCGGTAAATATCGCCTACCTCTGTATCCGGCATCGGATACAAATTAATAAAAGGTGTTGCATCCCCCTGAGATTTCCACGTTATTTTACTTTGCCAGTAGCTGGCCCAATTTCGCTTTTCCTCTGGCAAGGTCGCTTCAAATTCACTTTTCGTTTTATCAATAAAATACGTATTGCCCACCCAAATCATATCTCCAGAAATGGCTTGAATTTGTGCCAGCCCTTCAGGATCCTCACTATATTTTTCTGTAAAAATAGGAGTAATGCCATCCTCCTTAAAGCCATTCCAATAGCCGTCCTCTCCAGGCGGCCCCCACATTTGAATACTGGACCCTTCCGGTCCCGTCATCCAATCTAGCATGGCAAATATTGCTTCCGGGTCCTTGGCGCTTTTCGTAATTGTTGCTACATTCCAGCCGAGCAGATTGTAGGTTCCTGGGTATATTTTGCCCTTATCTAAGCCTTCCTTGTAAATCGGCGGAATAAAAAAATACCCATCCTCCGGATTTCGTGAAGCAAGCTCTGCTTGCGCAGGCATAACCATCTTCATAGGATCTGCGCTGGCATATACAGCGACAGCTCCATTCATCAGCTTCTCGCTAAGCTGATCCTCTGTTTGCGTAAGCGCATCGATCGTCATCAGCCCTTCCCGCATAAGCTTTGCAACAAATAGGGCAGATTCTCTGAAGCCCTCGTCTTCGTAAATGGATACCATTCTGTCTTCCTTCGTAACTGCGAAAATACGGGTAAAGCTATAATTGCTCTCTTTGAATGAAGAAAAAATTTGATCAATCCCGTGCCCTTCTTTCGCTAAGCCCGTTTCAAATGGAACAATATTCGGGTAAGCGGCTTTAACCATTTTTAAATATTTGTACAAATCATCGGTTGTTTCCAGCTTTGGCTCGCCCAGCTCGCGGTATATCTTTTTATTCACCACATAGCCGGCATTGCCGTTAGGCTCTCGAGTATAGTAATTCGGAAAATAATAAATATGTCCGTCAGAGGAACGAAGCAGATTCAACACTTTTTCGTCTGCCCATCGCTTTAAGTTCGGATATCTCTCTATGTAATCGTCAAGCGGCACTAACAATTTAGCTTCTCGTAGTCTCTCCAAATCAGCATCCCGATCTCCCCAAATAATATCTGGAAGCTGTTTGCTGGCGATCATATTTTGCAAGGTCATTGGCCCGTTGCCACCAGAGCTAATCGGCTTAACATGAATGTTCAAATTATCGCGTATCCATCTGGAAGACGGGTCTGCTCCCCAATTCGGCATGGAATAATAACCGTAATGAGCATAAAAAGTTACGTTAAGCGGCTCGGAGCCAAGCCTATATAACCCGTCAACCGTGTATGTCTGCTGCTGTATACCTTCATCATCCATTTCCTTGCCCTTCGACAAATCTAGTTCGATTCCCTCCTGCTTTTTCTTTACAGAATCAACAGGTAGTATAGGTGAAACCTTCGTTGCAGAACAACTGGTGAGTACAGCTCCAAAAATCGTAAACGCTGTCATTCCAAACAGCCATGTTTTTATAAAACTCACAAACCGGTTCCTCCTTTTGCCGAATATTATATAAATTAGGAAATACGTTCTATATTCTCACATTATATAACAAACGGCTTAAAAGCAAGCAGACTAGACGGATTTATCCCAAGCGATTTCAATCATCGCTTGGGATATCCACTAGCAGTATTCGTTACCTGACTCCAAGTATTTTCTTATTCTCATTCATGATCTGAGTACGCCATTCAAGCAGATCATCATACCCTAGCTTTTTAGCGTCTGCTTCAGCTTTGTCTAGGATTTTGTCAACTTCTTCATCGCTCTTGGCTGTTGAGGAATCTGCCAGCACCTGCATAAACAAGTCTAGCATCGATTGTCTAATATCTCCAAGAGTGCTGTCAGCCTCAGGATTCATTCTATTATTGAATACCGTAATATCGTTGGCGGACGGCCATGTAATTTCATTTTGATAACGAGCCTGCCAGTTTTGCTTCTCTACCGGCTGAGAATTTTCAAATTTCATTTTGGCCGGGTCAATATAATCGACGTTGCCTGCGATCGTAACGACATCATTTTTTGCTTGAATATCCGCTACATCCGCAATATCATATGCATCTGTAAAGTTAGGATAGCCGTTTTCATCAAAGCCGTTCCAATACTTGCCTTCTTCTCCAAAGAATTGAACGGTCATTCCTTCCGGACTCGTGCAATAATCAAGGAATGCAAAAATTTTCTCAGGGTCCTTGGCACTCGTCGTAATAACACTTACATTCCAGCCAAGCGTGTCATAACCGCCCGGATGAATTTTATTTTTGTCCAAACCTTCTTTACGGATCGGCCAAATCATAAAGTAGCCTGAATTTGGATCATCCTTCAGCAATTCATAATGAGCTTGTGATGCGTAAGCAGTAGGTGAGCTTCCTGCATAAACGGCTACACGGCCTGTCAAGAGCTTCTCCAGTACCATTCCTCTGTCTTGAGTGAACATTTCTTGAGAGATCAGCTTCTCGCGATAAAGCTTGGATACAAACTTCTGCGATTCGCGGAATGGCCCCGAAGTAAACAAGGAGGTCAGCTTATCTCCATCTACAACGCCAAGCACATCAGCGCTTAAAGATTTGTACATGAGATCTTCACCAAAAGCGGTATACAATACACCGATTCCTTGAGCATCCTGCGTGCGGTCCGGCTCGAAAGGCACTACTTCTGAACCATACTTTTCTTTTACTTTTACCAAATAGTTGTAAAGATCATCCGTCGTCTCCAATTTAGGTGAGCCCAGCTCTTCATATATTTTCTTATTCACAACATAACCTGCATTGCCAGTCGGTTTAGTGCTGTACCAGTTAGGGAATTTATAAAGCTTTCCGTCTGGAGAACGCAGAAGCTCCATATCTTGTGCATTCATCCACTTTTTCAAGTTAGGGTATTTGTCCAAATAATCGTCGAATGCTACGAGCTTCCCAGCATTATACATACGATCGAAGTCCGGATGATAACGGTCCATATAGATCAGATCCGGCAAAGTATTTGAACCCATCATCGTAGTCATTAGCTGAGCATGATTGCCTTGAGCTTGTATCGTTTTAATATTTACATTTTTATTTGCTTTCAAATACTTCCAAAAAGGGACCTCATCCATTTCCAGAGGGAAATCCAGCCAGCCGTAATGGGCATAGGCGGAAAACTCTAGCATCTCGGAGCCGAATACCCATGGCTCATCTTCCTTATTTTGATCCGTATTGCCAGGAGTTGCGGTATTTGTGCTTGTCGGTGGCGGTGAAGAAGTGTTGTTGCCGCCTTCCCCTTTTTTCCCGCTGCAGCCTGACAGCACTGTGGCCAGAACAAATACCGCCATAATTAACACAACAAGCGGCTTTCTTTTGTTTTGCATACTGTAATTACCCCTCTCACTCAATATATGTTCAATGCGCTGTGCGCTTCAAACCAGAATCATATTGCCTTTGCTATTCTTTTAAAGAGCCAACCATTACGCCCTTTACAAAAAAACGCTGAACAAACGGATAGACCATAATAATTGGCAATGTCACAACCATAATCGTTGCATTAATCAATGACTTTGATGTAATACTTTTCTTGGCCATTTTTTCAATCGTCATCGCATCCAGACTGCCCATCTGCTCCGTTATTAAATTTGCATTCAATATGCGGCGAAGCACCGTTTGAACCGGCCACAAATCGTAATTTGTAATATAAATGGAAGGCATAAACCAGTCATTCCAATGCGCTACTGCTGTAAACAAGCCAAGCGTTGCCAGAACCGGTCCAGACAGCGGCAATACGATGCGGAAGAATGTCCCCCAATTGCTGCAGCCATCAATCTGTGCCGACTCTTCAAGCCCAGCAGGCAGCCCCTTAAAGAACGTGCGCATAACAATCATGTTCCAAACACTTATTAACGATGGAATAATGAAAACAAGGAAGTTGTTCATCAGTCCTAACGACTTTACCAGCAAAAATGTCGGTACGAGTCCGCCGCCAAAATACATCGTGAATACAAAAATAAATGTATACAGTTTGCGCCCCATCAAGTTGGACTTCGTCATCCCATATGCTAACAGGGCAGTCATAAACAAGGCTGTAACCGTACCGACAATCGTCCTGCTAACGGAGATAAAAAAGGCATTGCCCAGTTTCTTATCCTCAAACACAATTTGATAGTTCTCAAAAGTGAATATTCTCGGCCAAAAGGTTACTCCCCCCTTGGCTGTATCCAAGCCTTCATTCAGCGAAACAACCAGCCCGTTCCAAAAAGGGTATAAGGCCGAAAATGAAAGCAGAGTAAGAAAGATATATATACAGACAACCATGACTTTGTCACTGGCACCCAAATGTTTAATTTTCAAGCTGTATTCACCTCTTTTGTATGTCGCTGCTTTACCATAAGCTGTTGCCCGATCTTCTCGCGATATAGTTGGCTGTAGTGAGAAGCCCTATACTGACAATCGCTTTGAATAAACCTACCGCGACTGCGTAGGAGTACTTCTGATTTTGCAGGCCGACGCGGTATACATAAGTATCGATAACATCAGACACCGGCCGGAGGAGCGGATTTTGTGCCAATATCAAAATATCCTCAAAGCCCGCATTCAGGAGACTGCCCATAGCTAGTATCATAAAAATGCTTATAACCGGCATAATTGTCGGAATCGTTATTAAATAAATTTGCTTGAATTTCGATGCGCCATCGATGTCTGCCGCCTCATACAAATGCGGGTCGACGCCTGCTATAGCAGCCAGGTAAATAATGGAGGAAAAACCAATTTCCTTCCATATATTGGTCGTAATAAGAATGGACCAGAAGTACTCCTTTATAGACATGAAATTGATAGGCTCATCAATCGTACCGGTCTTCTCGAGCAATATATTAATGCTCCCATTTTCGGTTGATAGAAGTGACATCACTAGCCCGCCTACAATGACCCAAGACATAAAATGCGGCAAATAGGTAATCGTTTGAACAATTCTCTTGAAAGCCATGTGGCGTACTTCGTTCAGCATGAGAGCTAATATAATAGGAGCAGGAAATCCAATAACAAATTTCAATAAACTGATCACGATTGTATTTCGCAAAATGATATTAAAATCTGGAGCATTAAAAAATGCTTCAAAATGCTTAAATCCAACCCATGGATTCACAAAAATATTAGTTCCTGTAAAGAGGTTATAATCCATAAATGCCGTGATTACGCCATACATGGGGATATAGGAAAATACAAATACTAGCAGCAGCCCCGGCCATACCATTAACTGAATGTCAAGCTGCTTCATTAATCGTTTGAAATTGCTTTTTTTTACCGGCTTTTTCGGTATTGGAGCTGCCGTCTGCGAATGTTCCGTAGTTGCTTGCGACATGCTTATCCTCCCTATCTTCGTGCTAGCTTTCTCCTTTTTCTTGTACCGGACGTCTCACGGTCTAAACACATTAGCATGCTGCTTTGTTATAACTTCATTCTAGACGCTCCAACCCGTTATAACGATATAACAATCAATCGATTTTTTATACAATGGCATGGAGTTGTGAAACATGGAAAAGTGTAAAAAATCCGGAATAAGTATAAAAAATTGGCTGCTCTCCGTTCGTTGCCGGCTCTAACGAAGCTGAGACGCGCTATTTGCTCGAAAATAGCTGTTTCGAAAATGTAACGCATCCTGACGGCGCTATGTGTGAACAAACCATCGTTTTGGGCATCGAATTAAGCTAATAAGGCATCTGATCTTCGTTACAATTTGAAAAGGTGCTTTTTTCGCACAATAAGACAATAGGGATTCGTTACAGCGAGGTACTTGGCGATGTAGCTTACTGAGGAGCATTAATTTTGTGGTACGTTGGCGCTTTTTTCGTACAACAAAAATTGGACTACAATAGCGGTCGGAATCCCAAACTTGATCGCAGTAGCATCCCTTTGTACTGCTTATTGCCCTATTCACAATTCACCCATTCCAGTAATGCTAATATAATGTACTTTGATATATTGCATTTAACTTACTACGATTGCTTTTGAGCTAATAACTGTATACGCAAACGCCCAATTTGAATGGAGGCAGCACCATTATTATCACAGTTTCATATTATATTTTGACTGTATCCCTTAACCTTGTTGAAACTATAAATACCCGTGCAAGGAGGGGTGAAACAAATTGAGGGGAAACGACCATAAAAGCAAGTTCTTGTTAACTAACCGCGAGCGTGAAGTATTTGAACTTCTGGTTCAAGATAAAACGACTCGCGACATTGCGCAGCAGCTTTTTATAAGTGAAAAAACCGTTCGTAACCACATCTCGAAGGAGATGTGGTTTGAACGGCTTACATGAGGATTACAAATATCATTCCAATGAGGCTTACAATGAAATTACATATATGATTACAATGAGGCTTACATATATGTATGTCCATGATTGCAGATGACTAAGCTTCCTTCGGTTCTTTCCATATTTGATCCAATATAATGATAATCATCGTTCCAAGCAGCATGCCGTTGCCGACAATGTAGCGGATAGCGGAAGGCAGGCTCTGGAAGGTCGCAACCGGAAGAAACATAGAACCAATGCCAAGCATAAGTCCTATGCCTGCTATCATCATACGGCGTTTGGTCAGCGGATCGCGCATAAGCGTTTGAAAGCCAATGCCGACCATCTGTACGAAGGAAGCCATAACAGCTGCGTAGGCAACTGCCCCTGGCAGCATCGTGAGCAGCGTAATAATTGCAGGTGATAAGGAAACGGCTGCGAGCAGCAGACATGCAAGCAGGAACGGACGCTTGCCCCTTTGTCCGGTCAAGCTGACAAAGCCTGCTGATCCGGATAGGGGAACCATGCCGACAGTTGAAAAAACGGAGGATAGCAGCTGAGAAAATCCGCCGGTTATCGTGCCTCGCTTCATCTCCGTCCCGCCGGGCAGCGCGCTTCCATTATCCAGCTGCTTCATAGAGCTGATACTGGCAACTGTGTTAGACAGTAATATTAATGTTACAGGCAATGCAGATACAATCATACCCGCATCCCATTGCGGCATGCCCCAAGCGAACAGCTCAGGCAAGCTGAACCATGCGCCCTGCCCGGCAGCAAGATGCCCTTGTCCGGTGGCATAGTAAAGCAGACAGCCGGCAACTATGCCTATAAGCAGGGCATAGCTTTGCAGCCAGCCTTTTCCCTTGATTGACAATAATATAACGATCGCTATAACTAGCAGCCCGATAAAGCCTGCTCCCCACTGAGCTTGCTGCGACTCGCCGCTAATGCCAAGCATTCCGCGCAAAAAGGTTCCGCTAAGCTGGAAAGCAAGCAGCAGCAAATAGCTGCCTGTCACTAGCGGTGTGAAAATCGGCAGTAACCGCTTGACCAGCCCCGTGGCGCCCAGCATGATCATAAACAGGCCAGCAGCAATCATTCCGCCTTCCAGCAGCCTTAATGTGCCGATGCCCTCACTTGCTTTGGTAACTGATTCTCCCATAATAATGAAAACGGCGAGCCAAGTGCCCGCCGGTCCATCGATAATGGGAAGTCTGTGTCCAAGCCAGCCTTGCAAAAAGGAGCTGACGCCGACGATGATGAATGTACGCTGCATCAGCATAGCCGTTTCTGTAGGTGACATATGATAAATTTGTCCGATTACGATGGGCAGCGCTACGGCATTAGCCAGCATGAAAACCAGCCACTGCAGCGATCCCATAGCATCGTTCATTCCGTTAAGCTTGCGACTCACAGTATACATCCCTTTCGAAATAATGAAACAATCAAATAAATGGATTAAAATACAGACAGCAATTCATGAACAACCTGCTCTGAATCGACACCAAGACAAACAGTAATGTCGTCTCCCTCGCTCGGCTTTGTCCGCAAATCAGCAATGACTGCCCCTGCTGTTACCTTGCCCTCGCATTCAATTTGCACTTTCATTTGCTGTGTTTTTACAATTCCCGGCTTGCGGGCAACGAGAACAGTTAGCGGATCATGAAGCGGACAACTATTCATCAAATTGTCTACCTGACGATAGAAGCCGAAGTAGTATTGCAGCGCACCCTGCATGTACTCAACGATTGCAGCGTTTTCCGGACGGCACACCAGTGCAAGCTGCTCAAGATGCTGCTTGTTCAGCTTCGCTTTCATCGTTACATCAAGTCCAACGAGCGTAATGTTCATGCCTGAACGGATAACACGGTCGATCGCTTCAGGGTCCCCGCGCAAATTCGCTTCAACTGCAGGAGTCACATTGCCGGGAGCAAATACAGTGCCTCCCATAATAACCGTTTTCTTCAGCTTGCTTGGCAGCTCAGGGTCAAGCTCCAGCGCCAGCGCTACATTCGTTAAACGGCCTAACGTTACCAATGTAATTTCACCCGGCATTTCATTTGCTTTCCGAACGATAAATTGTGCTGCTGATTCTGCAAGCGGCTGCTGCTCGGATGGCGGCAGCTCGACATTGCCGATTCCATTGTTGCCATGGACATGGGCGACGGGTCCCCCCCATTCGCGCACTAATGGCTTCGCAGCCCCTTTTGCTACCGGCACCTCATAGTCTGGCTGTGCCAGCTGAATAAGGCGAAGCGTATTATCTGTAGCCTGCTCTACGCTTGAATTACCGAATACAGTCGTAATGCCCTCCAGCTTTACATCTGCAGCTTTTAAAGCGTGTAAAATTGCAATTGAGTCGTCGATGCCTGTGTCCGCATCGATAATCATTTTTTGTATTGCTGACATATGCATGGCCTCCGAAATTAAATTATGATGCTAGGCTTACTTTTCTATTCTTTCTGATTGCGTAAATAACTAGCGCAACAATTGTAACTACGTAAGGAACCATTTTAATGAATTGGCTCGGAACGACGTTCCCGGGTGTCGTCTCAATAATCATCGTTAAAGCATTAGCAAGCGCAAATACGCTTGAGCCTGCCAATATACCGAACGGATGTCGATTGCCAAAAATAACGACCGCCAGAGCAAGGAATCCTGTACCTGCCGTCATGTCTCTAACAAACATGCTTGTCATTCCCATGGACAAGTATGCGCCTGCCAGACCGGAGAAGAAGCCGCTCCAAATTAGTGCAGAATATTGAATGCGGTCAACACGGATACCAAGCGAACGTGCTGCGCTTGGCTCTTCGCCTGTTGCGCGCAAATGCGCTCCATAAGGTGTCCGGTACAGCAAATAAAAACAAAAGACAGTAGCCAGAATAGCAACCCACACCATTAGATTATGGCCGCTTAGCAGCTTGCCGATTACCGGAATGTTATCAAGGAATGGAATTACAATATTCGGTATATTTACTGGAACAGAAGGAACGTAGTTGCCATGTGAATGAAAGAAAATGCTCATAAGCACGACGGTTATTCCGGCGCCAAAAATATTGACAGCAAATCCGGCAATAATAATATCTACCTTCATCTTTAAGGAAAAGAAAGCCATTCCATAGCTGACCAGCATAGATGCTATTGTGCCGCCTGCTACTCCAAGAAACCAATTATCTGTAGCTGAGCCTATTGCAATCGAAACGAATGCGGATACGAGCATCAAGCCTTCAATACCAATGTTGATAACGCCTGCCCGGTCTGTCATTAGTCCGCCCAAGGCTCCAAGCAAAATTGGCGGCAGTGTGCGCAATAATATAACAATTAACGTTAAATTTGCTGTCTGCTCCCAAATATTATTTAGCAACCGGAGCACCCCCTTGCGCGGAACGCATTTTTCTTTGCTTCAAATAAGCA
Source organism: Paenibacillus sp. GXUN7292 (assembly GCF_050864975.1). Taxonomy (NCBI): domain Bacteria; kingdom Bacillati; phylum Bacillota; class Bacilli; order Caryophanales; family Paenibacillaceae; genus Paenibacillus; species Paenibacillus sp. GXUN7292. The sequence goes on from NZ_JBOZWO010000015.1 coordinate 74,907, forward strand.
AAGATCGCTTGTGAAGAAATAAATAGAACAAGCAGCGCTTGAATAATAATAGCAATGTCGCGAGGAACGTCACTGTTCGCTTGCATAGCTTGTCCGCCAACCTGCAGATAGGCATAGAAGAATGCGGATAACAATACCCCGATTGGATGGTTGCGTGCAAGCAAGCAGACAATGATTCCGTCAAAGCCAAGACCGACAGAGAAATTATCCTTAAGCGTGCCGTGCATGCCCGTTACTTCAACGGCTCCGCCCAAGCCGGCAAGCGCACCGCTGATTGCAATACTTAGAATGATGACCTTTTTAGTTGCTATACCGCCGTATTCAGCGAATAAAGGGTTTTTTCCGACTGTGCGCAGTTCGTAACCTGTTTTTGTTTTGTACATTAAAATATACACAATGATAGATGCTACAATTGCGATCAGGAAGCCTGCATGAGTCGGCATGCCCGGAATAATTTGTCCAAGCTTTGCACTGCTTTCCACATAGGGCAAGCGTGCAAACCCGCCGCTTTCAGGATCTTTAAATACATAGTTCAACAAATAAGATACGAACAGCACGGCAATAAAGTTAAACATGAGCGTGGATACAATTTCATCCGCTTTAAATACTGCTTTAAGAAAGCCCGGGATAAAACCATACAATCCGCCGCCGATTATAGCAGCTAGAATAACTAACGGAATGTGAATCCATGGAGATAGTCCAGGAATATAAACAGCTGCCAGCGCACCTGTCAGTGCACCCATATATAGCTGGCCTTCAGCACCCATGCTGAATACTCCGCTTTGAAATACGACCACGATAGCCAGACCCGTAAATACGAGCGGAACCATACGGTTAAGTACAGAACCAAAGCTAAACAGGCTTGTAAAAGGATCAATAAACAAGGACCGCAATGCCGCCCCCGGCTCATTGCTTACTACTAGAATAACTGCAATACCAATTAACAGGGCCGCCACAATAGCCAGCAGTATGCCTAGCAGGTCAAGGTAAATTGCACTTCTCTGTTTCATGTGGCGTTCACCCTCATTTCTTGTTTTTTAACACCCAGCATATAGAAGCCAAGCTCTTCTTCCGTCAAATCGTCGGAATTTTCTAAAATTACAGCTAGTTCTCCATTATAGATAACGCCAATTCGATCGCTAAGACTCATTACCTCAGACAACTCAGCAGATACGAGCAGCACGGCTGTTCCTTCATCGCGTTTTTTAACAATTTCCCTATGAATGAACTCTATGGAGCCAATATCAACACCACGAGTTGGCTGGGCAGCAATAAGCAGCTTCGGATCTTTGGAAATTTCGCGAGCAACAACGATCTTCTGAATATTTCCGCCGGATAAAGAGCCTGCTAATGTCTCTTCGCTTTGAGTCAAAATGTTAAATTCCTGAATTAACCGCTGGGCATGCTCGCGAATTTTCTTCTGATTCAAAAACGGTCCTTTGCGAAATGCCGGATCACGGTATAAATCAAGAATTAAATTTTCCTTCACGGAGGAAGTCAAGCAAGCGCCTCGTGTTTGACGATCTTCGGCAATATGACCAATGCCGATGTTGCGGATTTCGCGAATCGTATGCTCAGCCAAATTATGATTCAAGAAAGTAATTTTCCCTTTTGAATTTTTTCTAAAACCGGTAATGACTTCAATCAGTTCACTTTGTCCATTGCCTTCTACACCAGCAATGCCAAATATTTCTCCGGCTCGAACCTGGAACGACACATCTTTAAGCACCTGACTGCCTGTATCCGACAAGCAGCTTACATTTTCAAAAGACAATACAGTTTCCTTTGGCTTAGCCGGTTCCTTTTGAACACGCAGAAGAACGTCACGGCCAACCATCAATCTTGAAATTTCCTCTTTATTCGTTTCCGATGTGATTAGCGTCGCGATTGTTTTGCCCGCTTTTAGTACCGTAATCCGATCCGATATGCCCATTACTTCATTGAGCTTATGCGTAATAAAAATAATCGTATAGCCATCTTGAACAAGCTTCTTCAGTGACTGGAACAATTCATCCGTTTCTTGCGGAGTAAGAACCGCGGTCGGCTCATCAAGAATGATAAGCCGGGCTCCGCGATACAATACCTTCAAGATTTCGACGCGCTGCTTCAGTCCTACGGAAATGTTCTCTACTTTGGCAATAGGATCTACTTTTAGTCCGAATTGTTGAATTAGCCGCTCTGTTTCAGCTACCGCCTTTCCCCGATCCGACAACACACCTTTGCGAGGTTCAATACCTAGCACAATGTTCTCTGCTACAGTGAAGGAAGGGACAAGCATAAAGTGCTGATGAACCATACCAATTTCATATTTAATTGCATCCTTCGGACTTTTCAGTGCAATCTTTTCGCCCCGATACAAAATATCTCCCTCTGTCGGCGCTTCCAAACCAAACAATATTTTCATAAGTGTTGATTTTCCTGCGCCATTCTCACCAACCAAGGCGTGAATTTCGCCTTGGCGGACAGAGAAGGATACACCTTGATTGGCTCTTGTACCGTTCGGATATACTTTATGAATATTGCGCATTTCCAGCAGGTCTGCCATCGTGAAACCCCCTAGTTTACTTTGATTTCACCGCTAACCAACTTCGCTTGAATTTCTTCCACCTGATCGCGGATAGCTTGCGGCACATGTTGATTGTAAAGATCGTCTTTTGCAAGACCTACTCCATCCTCGTTAAAGCCCAGCGATTCATTGGTGCCGAATGGAAGTGTTTCTTTCTGGTACAGATCAATCGCACGGTAGATAGAGCTGCCTACGTTTTTAAGCATAGATGTTAGAACGTGGCCCGGCTGCACATTGTTTTGGTTGCTGTTAACGCCAATTGCATATTTATTCACTTCTTTAGCTGCTTCAAGACCGCCGATACCGGATGGGCCTGCTACTGTATAAAGAATATCAACCTTTTGTGAATTGAATTGGGCCATACTGAGCTCCTTGCCTTTTGGTGCGTTAGTAAAGTCGCCTACGAATGAAGAAATAACTTTCACTTCCGGATCAACATATGCTGCACCTTGCTCATAGCCTGATTTGAAATCATTAATAATTGGAATATCCATACCGCCGAGAAAACCAATCGTTTTCTCAGGATTTGCCTTATCAAGCTCTTTGCTGTTTGTTACAATCGCTGCAAAAGCTCCTGCAAGGAAAGAACCTTCCTTTTGATCGTATTTAACAGAGTAGATGTTTGGCTCATCTGTAATTGTTTCATCGAAGTAAATGAACTTTTGATTCGGGTAACGTTTTGCGAGATCGATTGTAATTTCTTTCATTTGGCTTGTGCCCACAACAATTACTTCGTATTTCTTGCTGGAAACCATCGACTCAAGACCGATCGGCCAGTCAGACTGGTTGGCGCCGCCTTGAACTGCTTTAAACTCAATGCCAAGCTCTTGCTCGGCTTTTTTCAGGCCTTCATTAGCAGAGTCAAAAAATCCGCTGTCGCCTAAGTTACCGTTTACATAATAGCCGACTTGAAGCTTAGCTTTTGTATCCCCGCCGTTATTGGACGGCTCACCTTTTGTGCCGCCTGAGTTGCCTGATCCGCAGCCTCCCAAAATAATTGCAAAGGCTAACAGTGCTACGCCAAACTTGCCAAAAATGCTTTTTTTCATAATGCTTGACCCTCCGTAATGTTTTTTAAAATAATTGCTCGCAGTTAGTTCGTTAACGAATATATAAATTTATTAACTGCTTCGATGCTAGGCATGCCTGTTTGAGCGCCAAAGGCTGATACCGCGAGTGCGGATACACTGCCAGCAAAGGTTACGGCTTGTTCCAGACTGTAGCCGGAGCTAATGCCAAATGCCAATCCGGCATTAAAGGCATCTCCCGCTCCTGTTGTATCCACAATCGGAACTTTATGCGCAGGCACCTTCTTTAAAATGTCTCCCTTGCGCTTGAAGGCCGATCCTTCCGAGCCTAGCGTTGCAACAACGCATTCCGGCCCTTGCTCCAGCAGCGCATCCATTGCTTCCTCCAGGCTTGCGGAATTCGGGTCCAAACCAGTAAGCAAATATAACTCTGAAAGATTAGGAGTAATATAATTTACTCTTTTCAAAAGCGCCTGCGGAAGCTCTGCTGCAGGAGCCGGATTCAGGATGACCGGCTTACTATGCTTTTCTGCCAGCTCGGCTGCAGCGCTTACAGTTTCCAAAGGTATTTCGAGCTGCATCAGCACCAAATCAGATGCTGCAATGCTTTGCTCCAAATCTTCAATAGACTCGGGCAGGCAATATGCATTCGCTCCCGGCACAACGACAATTTGATTATCATCTTCTGCCAGAAGAATGGATGCCATGCCTGTTGAAGTTTCTTCTACTTGCTTAATTCTCTTTACTAAAACACCGCTGGATGTCAGAGACTGAATGAGTGTCTCACCAAACGCATCATTGCCGATAAAAGCGATCATGTCGACCTCTGCGCCTAAACGAGCTGCTGCTACGGCTTGGTTTCCACCTTTGCCGCCAGGAATAAAATGGACGCTTCGTCCGGATACTGTTTCTCCTAGCTCAGGCAGCCGATCCGCTTCTACGACAATGTCCATATTTAAACTCCCGATAATTGTAATGCTTGGTCCTTTCATGAACCTCTTTCCCTTCTCGTGGAGCCTCTAACAATTAGTTCGACATCAAATTCATAGTTTTGCTCTTCAATTTGAACGCCTTCAATTTTTTTAATAAGCAATCTGGTAGCGAGAGCTCCCATATTATAAATCGGCTGGGCAATCGTTGTGATTTCCGGCTCAGTAATTTGAGACAGCTCGATGCCGTCAAATCCACATAGTTTAATTTGATCAGGTATTGATTTTCCCATTCGCTGCAGCTGCTTTAATGCGCCTACCGCCATTAAGTCATTGCCAGCAAATATTCCATCTATATCCGGATGACGTTCCAGCAGCTGTGCTACCGCTTCCATTCCGCCTTTAATATTAAAGCCGCCATCTGCCATTAAGCTAGGAGAATACCAATTTTGCTCTTTGGCAATCGCCTCATAGCCTTGCAGCCTTTCCATCGCTGTAGGCGCAGCCTGCGGCCCATAAATATGGGCGATTTTTTTACATCCTTCGTCAAGCAAATGCTGGACAGCAAGTCTAGCTCCATCATAATTTTTTGAGCGCACTACATAGCATGTTCCTTCCCTCGGCGCTCTATCCAGAACGACAAGCGGAATGTTCGCGCTGTTCATCATATTTACATCAGCTGTTCGAAGCGTGCTAGTAGCAAACAAAATGCCATCAACATAGCGCTTTTTCAACATCGTAATATAAGATTGTTCCTTATCCATTTCATTGTCAGAGTTGCATAAAATAATGCTGTAGCCGTACGTACGTGCTATATCCTCTGCTGCTCTGCCCAGTTCAGCGAAGAACGGGTTGGAGATGTCGGGAACGACGAGAGCAATCGTTTCCATTCTTTTAATGGCCAGTCCGCGGGCTACCGTGTTAGGAACATACTGCAATAAATCAATAGCTTCCTTCACTGCACGCTCAGTTTCTTTATTTACGTAACCACTCTTATTCAGCACCCGGGACACCGTGGCCACGGACACACCCGCCAATTTGGCTACGTCTCGGATTGTAGACATGCGCCCCCCCCTAAAACAAAATGTGTAACCGGTTTACTATTACTTAAAAATTATGCCTGTACTCGCTTTTAGAAGAGCTTTCCAGGCTGTAACAGCAATGTTTTTGGTAATAATCACAATTTTGAAACAATGTGTAACCGATTACTTGTTTGCATACCTATAATAAAACCTGTGTCGAAAGTTGTCAAATAGAATTTTTTAGGAAAGTGCATATTGTCCTAAAAAACGCGATCAAAATGGAATGTTCTGCAGCTATTCGCATAGTACGAGCCAGCAAAAGAATACATTTGTAGAAACCTTTGAAAAGGAGTGATCGTATGCGGCAAAAACCGGCCGACAAGCAGCGCCAGCTGTCCATTACCTTTCACGAAGGAGCTTCGGAGCTTGAACAGATTATCGATCGAATGGCCGCAGCAGAAGCAGAACAAATGGACCATCATGGACAGCATGCCATACAGAATAAAAATTTATACGAGAATACGTCTTCCCCGCAGGCTTTATCGCGAAACGTTCAAGAGTCCACTGGAAGTGACGGATCATTATGCTGATTAAAAAATCAAATATAACCGCTATCTACGTAAGGGTCAGCTCCACCAAGGAAAGCCAGCAATACAGTCCAGAGCATCAGGAAGCTGTCTGCCGTGAAAAAGCAAGGCAGCTGCAGCTGCAAATCGATGAACGCTATATTTATGAAGACCGTGATACCGGCACAAATATTGTGACAAGGCCAGCCATTCAGCACATGCTGAAGGAAGCGCAGCAGCACCAATTCGACAATGTTATCTTCGCATCGCTTTCCAGATTTTCCAGAGATACACTCGACTCTATTTCACTTAAAAGAATGCTCGTTAATACGCTTGGCAAGCGATTAGTGGCCATCGATGAAGGCTATGATTCCGATGTGGATCGTGATGAATTGAAATTTCAAATTATTGCGGCCGTCAATCAAAAACACAGTGAGCAAATCAGCTTCAGCTCACGCCGCGGCAAACGGCAATCAGCGCTTAAAGGGAATTACACAGGAAGCATTCCCCCGTTCGGCTATAGAAAATCTGTCATTTCAAACAAAAAAACATTAGTGCCAAATCCTGATGCGATGCCCGTTGTGCAGTTAATATTCAAGCTCTATACGATGCAAAAATGGGGTGAGCGGGCGATTGCAGCTTATTTAAATGAGCAGGGCATTCCTTCTCCGCGCAGCGGCCTATGGGGAGTAAGCACGCTGCAGCGCATATTACAAAATGAAGCGTATACAGGCGTCAACGTGTTCGGCAAATATGAAACAGCCATTATTTATAATGACATCAGCGATATGACCAATCGGACAAGAAAGCTAGTTCCACGCGAAAAAGAGCTCTGGGAAAAAGCCAGGCAACCTGTTACTCATCAGCCGATCATTAGCGCTGAGCAATTTCAAGCAGCACAAGAGCTGAGGCTGCTGCGCGGCGGAGGTACAAGGGGCGGCGTCCGGCAAATCAAAAATGTGTTGGCAGGACTTATTTATTGCAGCCATTGCCGTTCAGCTATGGTATCGATGACCTCTACCCGGCGTTCCAGCAAATCTACAAAAATCTACCGATATTTAATTTGCTCCAAAAGGCGGAGACAAGGGGCAAAGGGCTGTGACAATCACTATTGGCTGCCCTATGAAGCTTTCAAGCAGCGGCTTCTGCAATTTTTAAGCTTGCAAATGCGCGCTGTCCGGACTGTACCGGAGCTGTATGAGCAATTCATTCATCAATCGGACACGAATGACAGCAAACAAAATAACCGCATGAACAGGCTTGAAAAAACGCTGGAAATGAATCGTATGCTGCTGCTTAGCTTAAGAAAGGAATGGATAAATGGCACATTGGATGAAAAGCAGTATCAATTTGAAAAGAGGCATATCGAGGCGGATATTGCTCATAAGGAGCTGCAATTAAACCAATTGCCTGATGCAGAAAAGAATAAAAAAAATAAAGCAGAGGCCGAACTTAGAGTAAAGCAGGCACTCTCAGACCTGATCATGCTCAAGTTCGAAGAAACGGAGCAATTCGATAAGCTTCGCTTTCACTTGCATGAGCTTATCAGTGATATTAACGTTGCAAAAGATGGCAACATCCAGGTATGCACTACGTTTAAGCATATCGCAACGACTTTCAAACCACATCTCGAATGTCATGCAGAAACTTAATGTTAAGGGTCGTTCACAAGCGGTTGTTGAGTTAATTAGGCTTGGGGAATTGCATATCTGATTCATCAGGTAATTTCTCTTAGCAATTGCTATATAAATGATGCGACATTAAAGGGCCTTTCAGCAGCATGGCTGCATGAAAAGCCCTTCCTTATTTATTCTGAAATTTTGGCATGCACGATTAAGCGATGAGTTGGATTTACGACAGGATTGCAAGTAATCAGCGTCAGCAGCTTATCAATTTTGTTATAATTAAGTACGGAAACATCCGTTGGCTCCACGATCGATACCTTATATACCGTGTAATCAAACGTTTTGCCGCCTGCCGTTACTTTAATGCTGTCGCCTTCAGCTACTTCATTAAGGCGATTAAATAGCCTGCCTTTTGTTTTCATGCGGTGAGCAGCAATAGCAGCATTGCCGATTTGACCGAATTTTCCTGTTTCTGTAAGGTGAGCAGCTGCATACTTCATATTTTTTTGTGTTGCTCCCTCTAGGACAGGCAAGCTTAAATTAATGCTTGGAATTTTAATAGTTGCAATCGGATCAGGCAGAGCTTCTTTTTCCGGCTCTTTCGATGGTTCCGGGTCTGGCTCTGGCGAAGTTTCTACTGCCGCTTCCACCTCTGAATTGCCGGGCTCCGAATCAAATAAAGCAGTAAGCGTATTAAATTGGTCCTGTGCCGTCAGCTCCGCGCTTTCCTCCAGCAGCTCCTGCTCCCACTCCTCGAGCATCTTTTCCTGAATACGATTATCATACCACTGAGCGCCTACCGGATAAACAACGATGAGCAAACCAACGACGATCAAAACATAGGCAATCCACTTCTTCATGCTTTTCCCTCTCCTTCCTCTGCAATTGGCTGTTTAATAAACACCCAGCGCTTATTGCCGTAAAAGTTAATAAAAAGCACTGATAGTGTAACGCCAATTTTGGCAATAGCCGCGTTCATATGAAGCCATTCAATAGCGATGGCCATTAGTACAACCGATAACAGCAGCATACTTAAATTCCAAATGATAAAACGAATACGGCGTGCGCCTTTATGCAGACTCGTCAAATGCTGGCTCTGCTGCTTGAACGTAAAGCGGCTATTAAGCAGATAGCTGTTAAGCATCCCTGCCATATAGCCGATAGCCTGAGCTGCGCTGGCATGAACGGAAAAAGCGAGCAGAAGTGAGAAAACGGCAACATCAATCGCTGTATTCAGAAGACCGACCATATTAAACAAAACGAATTGCAGCCCCGTCTTTCTCCATGCAGCCGGCTCGCTACTCATTGCGAAGCTTCTCCAGTTCCGCAGCAGGCTGCTGCTCTTGAGTTATGCTGCCATCAGCATGTCTAATAATATATAGCGGTCTGTTTTTGGATTCATCATAAATACGGCCGATATATTCCCCAATCACACCAAGAATCATTAAAATAATCCCGTTGAATATAAGATTGATAGCAATGATGGATGCCCAGCCTGATTCGGTCGTCTCCGTAAACAGCCTTTGCCAGATGACAACCAGCAAATATATAAATCCGCCTAAAGAAAGCGCAAAGCCAACATAGCTGGCAATTTTGAGCGGCTTATAGGAAAACGAGGTAATGCCGTCAAGCGCAAACTTGATCATTTTTTTTAGCGGGTATTTTGTCTCGCCCGCGAAGCGCTCCTCACGCACGTATTCAACGCTTGTTTGTCTAAAGCCAATCCAGCTGATCAAGCCTCTGACGAACCGGTTTTTCTCCTTCAAGCCGCGCAATACATCGCATACCTTGCGATCAATCAAACGGAAATCGCCCGTATCAACAGGGATTTCCACATTGGTCATACTGCGCAGCAACCGATAAAACATCATCGCCGTCCATTTTTTAAACAGCGTCTCACCCTTGCGCTTTTGGCGTTTGCCGTATACAACCTCATAGCCTTCCTTCCACTTTTCGATCATCCGCAAAATAACTTCCGGCGGATCCTGCAGATCGGCATCAATAACGACGATCGCCTGCCCTTGCGCATAATCCATGCCTGCAGTTATCGCAATTTGATGACCGAAATTACGCGAGAAATCGATCAATCGGACGGTGGAATCATTTCGTTTAATTTTTTCTATAATTTGTACCGTTCCATCCTTGCTGCCATCATTCACAAAAATGAGCTCAAAGCCCGCTTTCGTTTGTTTCATCACTTCGCTAAGGCGAAGGTAAGTATGCTCAATTACTTCTTCTTCGTTATACATAGGTACAATTACGCTGTATGTTACAGCTGTAGAATTCATTGCTTTTCCTCCTGCAATTAGATTAGAATACCCAGCTTGGGAACCAGCGCAGTATATAATCCACATACCATTTAGGTACAGTCAGTCCCGATAAAGCTGGATAAAAGAGCAGGAATAGTCCGATTGCTGCTGCCAAATAAATATTGCGTATTGTAACAAACCTCGGATAACGCTCTTCTACTAGTTTAAACAAATAAACAATGCTTATGATCATAAAAGGCACCATCGCAAAATAATGGTACAAAAATGTTTCGCGGGTGACAAGCATCCAAGGTATATATTGCGAGAAATACGCGACCCATACCGTATACATCGCTTTATCGCGGCGCTTTACACTTAACCATACTGTAGCAAGTATGGCAAATAAACCAGTCCACCATAGAATCGGATTTCCAAGCGCAACAATAGTTGCTTTCATGCCTTCGCCTAAATTATTGCCCGAGAAATACCAAACCGGCCGCTTCATAAAGGGCCATTCCCACCAAGAGGAGCTGAAGGGATGCGAGGAAACGAGATTGCTATGGTAGTTGAACATATTTTTTTGATATTCAATAAATGCTTTGAGCGTATAGCCGCCGTCCATTACTTTCAATACAGGGATGTACGACAACATATAGATAGCTAGCGGAACAGCAACATAAAAGATGAGACAAACCGCTAGTGTCGAGAAGAGATAACGCGGAAACTTCTTCTTGATTTGAGCAAGCTCAGCCAATTTCCATTGCTTTTCTTGCACAGCAGCATCTGCTATATCCGCATCCTCTGATTTATCAGCAGTGTCTTTGCGCAAATATCGTTTAGCCGCAGCATATTCCTTATAGCGATCGATTAGCGACAGCGCCAGCATAACGGCAAGTCCCGCTCCGCCGTATACAGCAATCCACTTGGCTGCCACGCCCAAGCCGAACATAAGTCCCGCAAGACCAAGCGGGAGCAAGGTGCGCAAAAACCTGTCCTGATAAAAATTCATCTGCACATAGCGGTGCATAAAATAAAACATGAGTATAATAAAAAACACGCCATACACATCTATCGTTGCAATTCTCGTCTGCGAGAAATGCATAAAATCTACGGCAAATAAGGCAGCAGCCAGCGCTGCGTATATCGTTCTGCCAAAAATGCGATGTGCAAACAAATAAATGATAGGCAGCATAGCAATGCCCAGCACCGTACCCGCGATACGCCAGCCGAATGGATTAAGGCCGAACAGCTTGATTCCGATCGCCAAAATAAGCTTGCCTAACGGCGGATGAGTGCTCTCATAAGCAACGATGCCTTCAATATTTTCATAAGCGGTTCTCGCATGATAAATTTCATCAAAATAACTGCCATAATAGAAATGATTCGTTTTGATCATCAGCTGCTGCTCGTCAAACAGCTGCGCAACATTGCCTCTGCGCGCGTCTTGCGCGTCTGCATCTACTATTGACGCAATTGGCAGCGGCTTGGTTGCACCTGTTTCATAGATGCCCAGCTCATGCATAGAGAAGCCTGACCCCGTTACCGTCAGCTTCACATATCTTGCTTCTGTGTTGACTTCAACGCTATTCCAGGCGAAAACAGAAACATGCGTGCTTTCTACATCGATCTTATTGGTCCACTGATCCGGTTCAAGCGCAAACTCCAAGGCATACTTGCCCGAGCCTACGCCGCCAAAGCTTGTTACACGCTCCAGCTGCTTCGTCTCGCCCAAATCAACATAGAAGCTTTGTCCGCTGCTCTTCGGCTGCCAAACAGTGACTGGTCCTTTTGTCGAGCCTAAATTAATAAGCGCTACAGCTGCATAAATCGCAGTAATAGCCAGCATAATGATTCGGTCCTTACGCAGGAATTTCGCTTTATCGGTCCCATTTAACGAGCCTTTGCCACTGCCTATAGCATCCAAAGTATTTTTGTCCTGCATTCCCTGATCCATCAATTGGCAGCTTTTTCGATTCCCGCGCACATACAGATCAAAGCCTGCATAAAGCATGTACAGAAGCAGAGCTATATTGACAATCGAGCATAAAATAGCTATGCCCTCAATCGGAATTTGTGCTGTCTGTTTGCTGTAAGCAAGCACAATGCTGGCATTAATAAAATTCGTCATGGAAAAGCCGAAAAATATGTGCAGCATTCTGCGGTCAAGCGATTGAATATATGCAAAAACAGACAACAAAACGATAGGGAACATATATCGCTCGTGCATTTTGGTTACAAAAATAAACACTACCGCAATGAGTATCATTGCTAAATAGTAAGAACGAGTAACTCTTTCGTCCTCTAAAGCCGCCGTTATTTTACCGGATTGCTTAGCTGTTACGGAATAATAAACGGCTAAAAGGACAGCTGCAAAAACCCCTAATAATCCCCATGCCGAATAGGGTATAAGTAAAAATTTTTCAGATAATCCGGCCCAGTTGCCGCCGGTTAAAATGTACACGTTAAATGAATTCAACGTTGCATATGGATAGGAAGATAGAGTCTCCTTGTACAAATCAATTAAAGCTTTTATTCCGCCATGTCCAGCGAAAAATGGCATTGCTAACAGCAAAAATGTAACAAAGCCGGCAAACGCACTCGTCAACAATTCCTTCCATTTCTTGCGATGCAGCAGCATAAGCAGCAGTACAGGCATAAATATAAAAGCCTGAGGCTTCACCAGCGCTGCCACAGCAAACCAGATTGAAGCTTTGACGATTCTTCGCTCGGCCATGCCCTGTACGGACAACACCAAAAGCAGCGTAAAGATCGAATCAACCTGACCCCAAGCAGCTGAATCCGTTACAATAAGCGGATTAAAGGCGTATAGCAGAGCAAGCAGCAAAGAGCCTTTCTCGCTTAATTTGGCACGTGCTGTACGATAAATTAAATATACAGCAACGCAGTCTGCCAGTATGGCTGGCAGCTTAATCAACAGAAGCGACAGCGCTGAATTATAATCGATCGACAGCCATTGATGAAGCTTGCCAACTAGAAATAAAACATACATATAGCCCGGCGGGTAATCTATAAAAATTTCGGTACTGTAAAATCCAAATATGCCGTTGTTGACCGCATGCTGTGCCCAATATTTAAATAAGGCAACGTCATTCGGATAACCATGATACATAACGGCAATAATAACCCGAATCGCCAGCGCTGCTAAAAGTAAGGCAGCTAATAAATTTAGTTTGCTTGTCTTTTCCGGCTTAAGCTGAACGCTTGCTTGATCCATTCTACGAATGGCAAATCCGTAAAAAAACAAGGAGAATACAGCTGCGATCAGCATAATCGGCCACATTGAAATCGGCCTAACCGCCTGCTCCGATGAGTCGGAAGCATTATTATTAACGCTGGGCTCAGCCGAGAACACTTCCACCCCGGTCGGCGCCTTGCTGACCTGCTGAATTTCGATTTGATCGAACCAGGCTTTCCCTGCATTTAAACGGCCATAACCGCCAGCGCTAAGCCCGATCGTAATCTCTTTCTGCTTCTTGCCTGTCTTCACATAAATTTCGAGCTGCTGCCATTGTCCGGCAGTATCGAGCAAGTGAGGATAAAAAAGCGCCGCATCCTCAATTTGAATATGTGCGCCAGCTGAGTCGCTTCTAAAGCCTTCAGCTTTTATAAATGCAGAAATTCGATAAGTCGTGCTGCTTTTCACCGGGACGGTTTGAGTAAACCGCGCATGGTTTTCAAGCTGGTTATGTATAAATAAACTGGAATGACCTTCGTAGCTTTCGGTCTGGTCGACCGTATAAATCGTTGTATCTACGCCTTGATCCCAGGCTGCATGGCTCCAGCCGTCCGCCACGCCGTTTGTAACCTGTTCGATATTGCCATTGCGCAGCGCAATGGTGCTGTCCGCGGCAACCGGCATGACAAAATTCAGCATTAGTATTAAGCCGATAATCGTAAAAGAAAAAAATCGTTTAATAGGTCACTCACCTCGTTATTGTAAAATCGCCATACAATTACTTTATCCAATCCGGTCGGGCTGGTCAATGATTGTTAATAAATAGAAAATTACTTTTAACAAGGATATACGGCTCCGCCTTCCTTTGAAAGACGCTTTTACCGATAAATGATAAGAACAAGTTTATAGAAAAAACTTTTAGATTTTTATCATTCAAAATAAATTGTCCCAAAAGCTGCACGTCAGGCTTCTGGGACAATTTTTTCCTGCGCTATTCTAAAATACGGCCGCCTTTATTAGAAAAACCACGATTATTGCTGGCATCCGTACCTGATACTGCCGGAAACACACGGTCAACCATTGCGTTGAATTCAGTGATAAAGCCTTGAATTGGATGGCCTAATGAAACATCCGTCATATATCCTTTCATACGGCCTACAAAATCCGGATTAGCAGAAACGTATACGTGATCTGTTTGAGGGCTCATTTGCTTCACTGTATCCGCTACTTTATTTTTAATGTCACCCGTCAGTTTTTCATCACCTGTAGCCATTGTATTCATTTTTTTATGCATATCGACCGCTTGATTGCCCATCTGGCTTAGATTTGTGCGGCTCATCATTTTATTATTTTGCTGTGGAAGATTTTCATCCTCAAACGATACGGCAACATAAGCATTGTTGTTCGTAAGCATAACATAAGAAGATTTAATGCCTTCAATTTTTAATAAACGATCAGATATTTCCTTGCTCATTTCCATACGATAATTTTTATGATTGCCAATCAAATTGTTGCCATTTTGCTGAACGCCATTAATATGGTTCATTTCATTTTTCTGATCATCTGCGAATCGCTTATCTTTAATAATGGTTGTTCCATCGATAGTCATATCTCTTTGCCTGATTCCATCATTTTTAGTTGTCATTGCGCAACCGCCAAGAATAGCAACCATCATCACCGCAGAAGTAATAAGCAATAATAATTTACGCATTGTAAGCCTCCTGTATTTGTTGTAGTTATTGTTCGCACACGTTTAGACTGAGCTTTTATGATGCGATATATGCGCTATGTTTGATGCATCATATATGGGTGTAAGGGATACAATTGACAGGAAAGGCAGTTTGCATTTATATTGGTACTAGGTACTAATACCAGATACTAAGCGTTTGTTAAAGGAGGTTTTATTTATGTCAGCCACTCATTTGAAGTCGATCCAATCACATGCACGAATAACCGCTATCGGCACCTATGTGCCAAGCCGCATTCTCAGCAACGCTGATTTGGAACAACTGGTTGATACAAGCGACGAATGGATCGTGCAGCGAACCGGAATTCGGGAAAGACGAATAGCAGCTCCTGATGAATTTACAAGCGATATCATATTTGCTGCAGTTAGAAATATGCTGGATCGTTTTCCAGTTACTTTATCGGATGTTGATTACATTATTGTAGCGACCAGTACGCCTGATACTTTTTTCCCAAGCATGGCAGCAAGGGTACAGGGCGAGTTCAAAATCGGCAGCTGTGGAACCGTTGATATAAGCGCAGCTTGTGCGGGCTTTACCGCTGGCATACAGCTTGGCAACAGCTTGCTGCTCACCGGCTTGTACCGTAAGGTGCTAGTTATTGGCGCCGACGCCATATCTAAAATAACCGATTATACCGATCGTACGACCTGTATTTTATTCGGAGACGGTGCAGGCGCTATAATTATGGAGAATACGGGAAATGAGAAGGGCTGTTTATTAGCTGCTTATTCCCATACAGACGGCGCATCCGGCCATCATGTTTATCGAAGCAGTCTGAGCTCATCCATTAATCAATTCGATATTGTGACAAACGGCATGCTCGTTCAAAATGGCAAGGAAGTATATCGCTGGGCAGTCACCCAAGTGTCAAAAGGCATCCAACGCATTCTGCAGGATTATGGGTTCTCAGCAGAAGACATCGATTGGTTCGTTCCGCATAGCGCGAATATGAGAATAGTCGAAGCTATTCAACAAAGAACGGGCATTGCGCCAGAAAAAACCTTAACCAGCATGGAGTACTATGGAAATACGTCAGCGGCCTCCATTCCGCTCGCTATAGATGAAGCGTTCAAAAAGGGTCATGTGCAGCCTAATCAAAAGCTGCTGCTGTATGGCTTTGGAGGAGGCTTGACGGAAGCTGCTGTCATTATTCGCTGGGAACTAACAGAGCCCTAATCAAACAAACAGGCTGTACAGCTTTTAGTAAGTAGCTGTACAGCCTGTTTGTGATTTATATGGCAGCTCTAGTAAATCTTGCTGGATGGAAGGGCGATATGCTGCTGCTCAAATGATTGTCTAACAAATCAGCTGCTATTAGAGCCGTAACAGGACTAAGCAAAATCCCATTCCGATAATGTCCTGCTGCTATTATGATGCGGCCCGTACGGTCTATCGGACCTATTAATGGCAACCCGTCCTTCGTCGCCGGGCGCAAGCCAGCCCAGCTGCTGTACAGCTTCTGCCTCTTTAGTGCCGGAAGCCAGTTTTCGCTTGCACGAACGAGCCGGCCAATACCTTGCTCCGTTGTTTCTGTATTATAACCGGCTACATCCTCCGATGCTCCGCATATTAATCTGCCGTCCGTTTTCATTACCCAATAGGCGTGAGCGCTGAATATTAAATGAGCCGGCGTTACTGCGTTGTTTTTATATGCACATATTTGTCCGCGAATAGGATGAACGGGAAGTGCAAGGTTAAAGGAGCTTTCATACAAAGAGGTCCACGCACCGGAGCAAACGATTAACCGCTCTGCACGAATACTCTTTAATTCAGCTGCATACTTCACAGTAATACCAGCATCAGTCTGCTCTACCGCTTCAATCGCGCCTGCTTGCTCAATGAGCCTTACCCTCAGCATTTGACAGCAGGCTATAAGAGCTCGGACAAGTTGCGGCGCGTCTACATGGCTTTCAGCCGGGCTGTACAGGCCAGCAACAATATCTTTGCTTAGCTGCGGCTCCAGCTGAAGCAGCTCCTCCCGCTCCAGCTGCTCCATACCTGCCTGCCACTCGTTTTGCCAAAGCAGCCTTGTCAGAAGCGGCTGTATATCCGCTTCATGCTTGCATACATATAAGCTGCCGCAATTTATTAAGCCTACGGAATGCTTGGACAGCTGCTCTATCTCCTGCGTCCACCGCTCATACATCAGCAAGCTTTGACGGCAAAGCTGAAAAAATGCATCCGGCTGCTCCAGCTGCTCAGAATATGGCGCAAGCATGCCTGCTGCTGCACCTGAGGCTTGCCCGCCAAGCCGGCCGGGCTCAATAAGCGTTACCTTGTAGTTTCTTTTTGCAGCCTCATATGCACAAGAAAGCCCTATAATGCCTCCGCCTAATATAATGACAGATTGACTCATAGCTTGAGGCCTGTCCTTTCCTGCATGAAGACGATATCGCCTTCTCTTCCTTGATCAAACAAGCTGCCTTCCAGCGAGCTGCTGGCAGAAGCGTACCGCTTGCGTTCAATTCTTCCAGCCGACCTTGCCAGCACCCCGGCTTCTATTGCCAGCCGGAATGCGCGTGCCATCGCTTCCGGGTCTTGCGCCTTTGCTATTGCAGTATTGATCAGCACGCCAGCTGCTCCCAGCTCCATTGCCGCAAGCGCATCTCTTGGAGAACCAATGCCGGCATCTACTATAATAGGCACCTTGGCGTCCTCTATTATTAATCCTATATTGTAAGGATTCAAAATACCCAGCCCTGTGCCGATAGGTGAGCCGCCAGGCATAACTGCCGCTGCTCCGGCTTCCTCCAGCCTGCGGCAAAGCATAGGATCATCCGTTGTGTAAGGCAGTACAACAAAATCTGATTGCACGAGCATTTCCGTTGCTTTCAAAGTTTCAACCGGATCAGGCAGCAAGGTTCGCGGATGTGCGCTTATTTCAACCTTCACCCAATCCCCTAATCCTGCGCTGCGAGAAAGCTGCGCTATCCTGACCGCTTCCTCCGCATTTCGCGCGCCCGATGTATTGGGCAAAAATTGAAGAGGGCGATCAATAATATGCTGCATAATCGAATCATCCTCAACAGCTTCCAAATCCATTCTGCGCACTGCAAAAGTTATAATCTCAGCTTCTGATGCCGTAAGAGCATCCTGCAGTACAGCTGGACTTGGAAACCTGCCGGTTCCAAACATTAATCGGGAGCGAAATGTTTTGCCCCCTATTTCAAGAGCTGCCATTTTACCGTTCATCACGTCTAGCCACCTCCCACGAATTGGATAAGCTCCACATGCGAATTGTTTTTCAACAGCCGCTCATTCCATGCAGCTCTCGACAGTAGACAGCCGTCAAGCTCAACGATAAGATGCTTAATCTTATGCTGCTGCCCAAGCTGGTCAAGCAGCTCGCTCACAGAGGCAGCATATGTCTCTTTCAGCTTTCCGTTTAATAATATATTTATTGGAAAACTATTGATCTCTCGCAACTTTCTACTGGCATGGATCAGCTCGCAAAGTCGCCTGCAAGCCTGCTCCGGCTCAGCGCTGTCTGTTATTGCCCGTACTGCACATAGCCTTGCAGCCCCTGCTGCCAGCACCTCCGCGGCATTAGCCAGCGTAATCCCCCCGATTGCAACGAATGGAATTCTTATACTTGAAGCCACTTCCTCTATTAAACGAGTGGATACTGCCGGCCTCCCCGGCTTGGTAGGCGTTTCAAACACCGGGCCGACGCCTATATAATCTGCCCCCGCCTGCTCCGCAGCTAGCGCCTGCTGCAGCGAATGGGTGGAAATGCCGACTATAGCATCGCTTCCAAGCAGAACGCGTGCCTGATCAATAGGCATATCCTCCTGCCCGAGATGCACCCCATCGGCTTCAGCCAGCTTTGCCATATGAGGGTCATCGTTGACGATAAAAGGCACACGATACGATCTGGTCAGTGTCCGAAGCGCTTTCGCTTGCTGCAGGATCAGCTCTTTATCGCCGCTTTTATTCCGCAGCTGAACAATGCCAGCACCTCCCTTGATCGCCTGCTCCATCACCTGCAGCATCGTTCTGCCGTCCTTGTGAGCTTCACCTGAGGTAATCGCATAAAGCTTAAAATCCAGTTTATCTTTATTCATAAGTGTCCGCTCCTTTCCGTATTGCCTATTACGTACTCCAAGCATAGCGAAATCGCTCTTTCCACCTTATCCGTTCCGTGAACCAGTACTCTTCCGTCCGCAAACAGCACCAGCTTTTCTTTATCTGGCAGCACCGCTTTTACTAAGTAACGGTTGCTTGTCACTTCACATCCCGCAGCATTCAGCCTGCGCTGCATTTGCCCTAGCTCCAGCTCAGCAGTCAGCGTCAGCTGAATCGTATCCCTTCCGCAAAGCAAGGCAGACTGCTCCCTGTCAATTGACAACGGCCTCGTCCGCTTGCCTGCCCCACTTCTCTCCAAAGCTTTGTCGGCATGGTGAGAAGTGCTGGCATGCTGTATGTTCCCGCAATAGAAGCAGTTTTGGATCGCCGCTGGCAAACGTGAACGCCGAAGCTGCAAATGCCATATATCAATCGAAACCAGGCTGCCATGAAGGGTATCCTTATTATCCGTCAGCCATTTGATCGCCTCCGCTGCCTGTAAGGAAACGACCATCTCTACTGCCGGCGATAACACCCCGACCGAATCGCATGTATCTGCCGCCGCCAACGCTTCCTCGCCGCCGATCAAGCAGCGCAAGCATGGCGTGCTTCCCTTCATCAGAAGGGCGCTCATCCCTTTCGAGCCTGCTACGCCTCCAAACACATAGGGAATGCTTCGCTCGAAGCAGCGATCGCTGAGCATCAGCCTTGCCGCTGCATTATCCGTTCCGTCCAGCACAAGCTGCATGCCATCCAACAGCCTGTCTATGTTACCTGAATGAGCATTTGCGACAATAGGCTCAACTGCAACCTGGCTATTTATTTTTTGCAATTTAGCAGCTGCAGCGATTGCCTTCGGCAAAGACTGCAGCGCATCCCGTTCATCAAATAGCGTTTGCCTTTGCAAATTGCTGGGCTCGACGTAATCGCGGTCGACGATGCGCAGCTCCTTTACGCCTGCTCTTGCCATATGCTGGGCCAGCGAGGCGCCGAGCGCACCGCAGCCGACAATGAGAACGGATGACTCGCTGAGCCGCTGCTGCCCGCCCGCACCGACCGGCGCAAACCGGATTTGCCTGGAATAGCGCTCCTCCCAAAGCTCGTGCCGGCTAACCATAAAGTTCATGCCCGGCCTTTCGAAATTGTCCCGCTTTCTCCTGCAAGCCCGCTTCGATCGCTTCTATGGAGTCAAGCCCTTTCTCTGCTGCATATTCTCTTATATCCTGGGTAATTCTCATGCTGCAAAATTTAGGGCCGCACATGGAGCAAAAATGAGCGGTTTTCGCCCCTTCCGCAGGCAAGGTTTCGTCGTGATACTCCATCGCGCGCAGAGGATCAAGGGACAAATGAAATTGATCCCGCCATCGAAACTCGAATCTTGCCTTGGACAGCGCATCGTCCCGCTGCTTCGCCCTTGGGTGCCCCTTTGCCAAATCCGCTGCATGCGCGGCAATTTTGTAAGTAATTACGCCTTCCTTCACATCCTCGCGATTTGGCAAGCCCAAGTGCTCTTTTGGCGTAACATAACAGAGCATCGCTGTGCCATACCAGCCGATCATGGCTGCCCCTATTGCGGAAGTGATATGGTCATAGCCTGGGGCGATATCCGTCGTCAGCGGGCCCAGCGTGTAAAATGGCGCTTCGTCGCACGCTGCGAGCTGACGGTCCATATTTTCCTTAATCAAATGGAGCGGTACATGGCCTGGCCCTTCTACCATGACCTGCACATCATGCTTCCAGGCAATTTTCGTCAGCTCGCCAAGCGTTTCCAGCTCCGCAAATTGCGCCTCGTCATTGGCATCTGCAATGGAGCCTGGACGAAGCCCATCCCCCAGCGAAAATGCTACATCATAGCTTTTCATTATTTCGCATATTTCTTCGAAATGCGTATACAAAAAATTTTCCTGATGATGAGCCAGACACCAGGCTGCCATAATCGAACCGCCACGGGACACGATCCCTGTCACTCGATTTGCTGTAAGCGGGATATACCGCAGCAGCACGCCAGCATGAATTGTAAAATAATCAACGCCTTGCTCAGCCTGCTCAATCAGCGTATCGCGAAACACTTCCCAGCTTAGGTCCTCCGCCTTGCCGTTTACCTTCTCCAAAGCCTGATAAATCGGTACGGTGCCTACCGGCACTGGTGAATTGCGGATAATCCACTCGCGCGTCGTATGAATATTTTTACCTGTAGATAAATCCATAATCGTGTCCGCGCCCCAATACGCGGCCCATCTCATCTTCTCTACCTCCTCCTCAACCGAAGAGGCTACAGCAGAGTTCCCAATGTTCGCATTTATTTTTACATGAAAGCCCCGGCCAATAATCATAGGCTCGCTCTCAGGATGATTAATGTTTGCCGGTATGATCGCTCTGCCCGCCGCAACCTCGTCACGGACAAATTCCGGCTCCATGCCTTCTCGTATAGCAATAAACTCCATCTCGGGTGTTACTATGCCTTTGCGCGCATAATGGAGCTGAGTCACGTTTTTACCTGGCAGTGCGCGATAAGGCCGGGCATTAACTAGTGGAAATTGCTCGATTCCGCGCTTAAGCATCGAATCCTCGGAGGAAAAGCCATTATCCTCCGGCCTTATCGCTCTTGCCTCATAGCGCTCAACATCTCTGCGCTGCTCAATCCACTTTTTTCTCAATAGCGGCAAGCCTGCCCGGACATCCGCTATGTAGCTTTCATCCGTATAAGGCCCGCTGGAGTCATACACGCGAACCGGCTCGTTCGGATATTCGGTTCCGCTGCGATCAGTGCTGCTTGCCAATGCAATCTCTCTCATCGGGACCTGAATAGACGGATCACTTCCTGTAATAAACACTTTTTTGCTGCCTGGCAGCGGCTTATTGCTTGCTGACATAACAAAAAACCTCCTGAATGGAATAGTTAAAATCCCACCTGGAGGCCAATACAGACATATGCGAAAGTTGAATGCATCATAAAGCGATCAATGCAGCCGACAACTCAACTTGCCTGCATGCACAAATAAACCTTATGAAGCTTTGGCAAAAGCAGCTTCCGCTACTTTTGACCTTCCACTTTCCTACGCTGGCATGACCCAGATCAGGTTCTAAGGGACAAAAGCATTCGCTTTATCTCAGCCTTGAAGGCGCCCCTAGTGGATTTCCTTATACGACTATAGCTCGTTTAAAAAGCTGCTGTCAACTCTTGCTATAGTTTTATTTTAGTTTGAAACAAGCCAGCCTGCCGTGCCGCCATATAAATAATGACGACTAGCGGTCCAAGAAATACGCCGACTACGCCGACCAGCTTAAAGCCGACATACAAGCTTATTAATGCCGATAGAGCGCCAATTCCTATCGAATCTCCCAATATTTTTGGCTCGACAATCCGGCGGAATACAGTAATGACCAGGAACAGCACCAGCAGCCCGATTCCCGTGTAATTGTCACCCGTCAGCAAAAGAAAAGCAGCCCATGGAACAAGTACAGAGCCGGTGCCAAGTATCGGCAAAATATCAACTACGATAATTAACAGCGCAATCGCCATTGGAAACTTAACGCCCAAAATCAGCAGTCCCACAAAAGAAATAATATAGGTCAAAGCGCTTAGTATAAATTGCGAGCGAATAAATCCGAATATCGATTTTTTCAAATTCGTTAAAACCTGATCCACCTGTGGACGGGATTTTTCTTCAAAAAAGGACAGAAACGATTGCTTCATCGTATTCAGACTAAAGCTGAACATGTATACTGCGACAAGAAATACGATAAAGAATATAAACATTCCTGGTAAAGTTGACGCAATCGATACTACAGATTTCGACAAGGAGCCGGCCATCTGTGTAATGGTTGACGTAAGGCTTGATACCCATTCCTCCAAAGCCGCTGCTGCGTCCGGAGGCAAGTTCTCATAGAGCAAATTTGCATTTTGCATGAGCTGGTCTACATAGGAACTGGCGTTATCGAAATAAAGCGGAACCTTTTGAAAAAATGCAATCAGCTCGGCAACAATTTTCACGCCCAGCAGCGCAATCGCTCCCAGCAGAATCAGCGTGAACAATGAGCTCGACAACGTAGCCGCGAACAGACGGTTCATCTTGAACTTTTGCATAAACAGCTTATTGAGCGGCTCTAGAAAAATCGCGATGACAAGCGCCAGTAAAAATGGAGCGCCTACTGTGAAAATCAGGTATAACAAAAGCAATGCAACTGCAATCGACAGTATTGCTTTAACAGACAAGCCTTTTCACCCCTTTTTGTATGAATATACCTCGTCCTATTCATCTAAAATAGCGCTTCGCGTTAAAAAATCAACATCCTTATAGTACATATCCTTTACAAGCAAATTCGGTCCGCAGCAGGCGGCTGCAGGACAATGGCAGTTGACACCCGCTGCGAGCGGATGATCAAGCCAACGGCTGAACAGTTCATCCAGCTTTGAGTCAGCAATATTGCCAAACGCGGGCACATCAGCAAAATCAGTTACAAATACATCGCCTGTAAACAGGTTGACGTTAAGACGATTGCGCCCGTCTGGATCATTGCGGACGGTCACATTCGGCTCGGCTGCGAGCCTGTTCAGCAATACCCGCTCTGCCTTCTGCTCACTGCAGGAATAAAAAGGAAGCGTGCCGAACAGCATCCATACGGAACGGTCCCGGCTGTCCAATAACCGTTCAATCGCTGCAAGCATTTGCTCGCGCGAGATCATCGGCAAATTTTTCGCAAAGGAGCTTGGATACATCGGATGCACTTCATGACGCTTGCAGCCCATTTCTACAATAAGCCGATGAATGTCTGCAATCTTGTCATGCGTGCGATAATTGATCATGGATTCCGCTGATACCAGCACATCGGTCTCGCTTAGCCTTTGCGCATTTTCAATCATACGCTCGTACATTTTGGCAGTGGCCTTGCTTGATACTTCATGGCCTGCATTGGCAAAGCCAATCTGATGGAAGTCCTCGGCAGACGTATAGTTAAACGAAATATGCATCACATCCAAATAAGGAGCCAGGATGTCGTATCTGCTGTATGGCAGCGTCACGTTGGAATTGATTTGTGAATGCAGCCCCCGATCACGCGCATACTTCAGCAAGGGCAGCATATATTCCTTTACTGTTTTTTCAGAAAAGGACGGCTCGCCGCCAGTAATGCTGATCGTCTCCAAAAATTGCGCTTCCTCGAGACGCTCGAGCATTTGTTTCAGCGGAAGCTTGTCCGGCTCGATATATACGAGCGTATCTCCTACTGCGCAATGCTCGCAGCGCATATTGCACAAATTCGTTACCGTCATTTCAACACTCGTTAGTCTATGAGAACCATATTGCCGGATGGAACGAATTGGGTCCCACGGATCATAGGCAGGAGATAGCTTCTGCTGGATTTTATGTTTGTCATTACCGGTTTGCACATCAACTATACTCATTATTTCAACACCTGACATCTAATATTATTATTCTATTGTAATATTCATGCTAGCTGGAAGCAAATACGGCTTTTCCGCTCCAGCACAGCACTTAGACCAATACCAGCCTTATTATATATATATGAAAATGATAAGCTCATAGAATCTGAACAATAAGAAAAACGCCTGGCGGCGTCCTATGCGATCAAGTTTGGAATTTTTTTAAAAAGAGCCTCGCGGCTCCTTTCTATATACCTGACACCATCGATACATCTGGCTTGTGATCATTAACAGAGTCAATCATAACCGTCAGCTGCTTGGACAAATCAATTTCATAGGGAGATTTGAGCGCTTCGCCAGCCTCGTTGTAAAGTACTCTTACGATTGGCCGATGAGGATATGAATGATTTAAATCAACGACTACGCCGGTTTCACCCGTCTGCAAATGTACGGTTATGCCGACTGGATAAATGGCTACCTTATCGCGGAATTGCTGGAGCATGCGCTGCTCATATAATGTGCCCGAACCTGCATACAAGCTTTCTACAGCAAGATGCGGCAGCATAGGAGCTCGATACACACGATTGGTCGTCATCGCATCATACGAATCGACGATGCCGATCCACTTGGCAAATTCATGTATTTCATTTCCCTTAATGCCTCTTGGATAACCGCTTCCGTCAAGCCGCTCATGATGCTGAAATGCGCAATGCGCAACGATTAGCGGCAAATTCGGCTCGTCCTTGAGCAGCTCGAAACCAATGCTCGTATGCTGCTTCATAATTTCATACTCTTCAGCTGTCAGCTGATCGGGCTTTTTCAGCACATTCGTCGTAATCTGCGTCTTGCCGATATCATGCAATAACGCCCCCATGCCAAGCGTCATTGTCTTTTCCCGGTCATATCCGCTCGACAGGCCTAACAACGTCGTATACACACATACGTTGAGTGAATGCTGGAATAAATAATGATCTACAGAGCCCATATCCATCAGCATAATCATAGCATCCTTGTGGTTGGAAAGGTCATCTATAATCATGCTCATCATTTCTTTGAAGGGCTGAGCAATATAAGGATATGTAACGCCTTTTCTCTGCTTTGGGCGATCCATCATACTTCGAAAATTAGTGCGAATTTCCTTTATTGCTACTCTAAACGTATCCTCGCTTATAAGTGTTGGCAACTGTATATCATCAGTTCGGGGATCTTCAATATATACATACTGAATTCCGCATTGCTCAAGCCGTGTAATCAGTCTGCTGTTCAGCTCCATGTTCTCGCCAAGCAAAACAATGCCTTCCTCTGAAAATATTTTTTTGGCCAGCTTCATACCAGGCACACACTTTGAAATCGGCAGCAAGCGCATACGATCGGTCCTTCCCACTAGTCTCCATTATGATGATTCTCATGATGTCTCCCTTCATAACCGGTCAAGCCCCAAGCTTGTTGCAGCTATGAAAAACAGAAAAATAGAACACATAAACGAACTGTCTTGTTATGCTTAAATGTACGTGAAAAAAGAAAAATTCGCAACCTTTTTCTATAAAATTCGACATTTCTCCACTAAATTCTTTCTTTTTGCCGCATCACAAAAAGTTTAACTTATCAATTATTATAATGTGAAGCAGCTGTCCAATGCTGCTTCTTACAGCTGCGCAGCGACTGCGGGCAGCCTAGCTCTTTTTCAATCACATTACGGATAAACTCCGGCATAAAAAACTGAAAGGAAGCAGCGTTGGCAATCGTCTCATAGCCTACCCTAAAGCTGAACATGTCGATTGTGCCTACTTTATAGCAGCGCGATTCCTGCAAAGGCTCGCCGTTAATGTCGATCTGCACAATTTGGCTGCCGGGTGCACGGCTTGCATCATATAGGATATGAATTCCCGCCACCGCAAGCGTTCCAAGACGTTCTCCGCGAAAGCCAAAGCCTTTAATCGGCTTATATATAAACTCCTCCTGCAAGGCCTGCTCCAGCGCAGTACGCAGATCCTTGCCTTCCAGCACAGCAAGGCAAGGATTAATAGGCGACGGACAAAGCGCATGCAGTTCGCCCGCCGTTACTTCTCCTATAGCTAACCCGCCCAGCAGCTGTCCTGTATTTACTAGACCAATCTCCGCATCAGTCCAATTCTTTAGCCCTATTGCAAGCAAATTTGGCAGCTCAGACTCCCGCTCCAGTCGTGCGCCAAGCGCTTCATCCAAATGGGTAATCGTTCTGCTCAGCATCTTTCTTGCATCTGCTTTATATTGTTCAATTATTTCTGCGGCTGTCTCCTTCTCTTCGAATGCGCTGGTAGGAACACAGCTTGCCTCGAACATCGGCTTCCTGGCGCTGCTGTCCCAGCTTATCGCAACACGGCCAACATAATCGCCAAATTTGCCCGCAGCACAAATGGTTGTCTCATTCATAACGAGCGCTTCCTCCAACAGATGATGTGTATGCGCGCCTAAAATAAGATCAATGCCATGAATTTCTTCCGCCATTTTTTTATCCAGCGGCAAGCCGAGATGAGATATGACAATGACGATATCTGCATAAGGCCGAAGCAGCTCCACCTGTTCCCTGATCGCTTCCAGCGGCTCTGTCGTTTTCCAGCCCAGCAGCGCATATACTTCGGAATAATTAGCTGTTGCTGCGGTCAGTCCAATTTTCAACCCGTTTTTTTGAATAATAAGCTGCTTCTGCAGCCATTCCGGCTGTATGCCATCTTCTATTTGAAGCATATTTGCACATATAATTGGAAATTTGGTCTTGTTGTAATAAGTATCATGCAGCGTATCTCTGGAAAAGGTAAGTCCTTCATTATTGCCAATCGTTGCAGCCTCATACCCTGCTTCATTCAATAGGGCGACATTGACCGCGCCATCGCTTCCCTCGGTTTCCTGCCTCATCCGATCCATATGATCGCCGCAATCGACAGCAAGCACCCGTTCGCTTCCAAGCAGTCGTCTTTCCTGTGCTATTGCTGATGCAATCCTGGCGGCATTTTCCAAACGGCTATGAATATCATTGCTATGATATAGTACAATTCGTGCATCTGCTTTATCGTTCAAAGAAAGTACGCCTCCTTATTGCTGCAGCTTCAACGTTGCCTATAGCTCTACTTATATATGTACTATTGTCCACTAGTTATATATATCCAATCCGTTTTACGTAAATACGCATGACAAACGTTCATTATACTCATTTATTATAATATTGTTGTCTGTGCTTGTATACAAACGAGCCTCGCTTGCATAGCTATGACACACTTTCATTGAAAACGCATCTTCCGACAAATATACTCAAGAACATTTTAACAGTGCAGTCTAATTAACTTATTAAATTAAAATCAAGGTCTTATTTTGCTGAAAATTTAGGTATTATGTCTTATTTTTCAATTCCTCTTATTGCCATCCTATCAAATGCTTGTTACCATTATGTTTATAAGCTTAAAATAGCGCATATTCATTAATGTTGACTGAGGTGTCTTAATGAGAGTACATATTACGGACTTAATTGATGGAGATAAGCTTAAGAACGATGTGTTTAACCATTATGGCTTACACGTGCTTTCAAAAGGTACAACCCTGAACAAACAAGAAATCTCGCGATTGCTGCAGCATCAAATTGATTTTGTGGAAATCGAAGACCGAGCTGCTGTACCAAATGCAAGCCGTACTCTCGAATCAACTGTCAGTCCAAAATGGCTTCCAAATGTAAAGCCAATCTATGAACATACTATCCGCAGTATTGAAACATTTTTTGAGAAGGCTTTAAATGAAGGCAAGATTGATGATGACGAGGTTTCCAAAGCCATCGATCCGCTATTAAATAATTTGCAGCTTGAACGCGATGTCGTTTCTATGCTGCTGCTGCTCAATACTACCGATAACTATACATATCAGCACTCCGTACAGGTTGGCATGCTTTCCTATTATCTTGCTACCTGGATGGGCTACTCACCTCAGGACGCCTCCCTTATCGGTAAGGCTGGTTTTTTGCATGACATTGGCAAGAGCAAAATCGACTACGAAATACTTAACAGGCCGGATAAGCTGACGGCTGAAGAATTCGAAAACGTTAAGCTGCACACGATTTACGGCTACGAGATTATTAACAACTCAATGCCAGACTCTATTATCGCACTTGGCGCTTTGCAGCATCACGAGCGGGTAAATGGCAGCGGATACCCCCATGGACTAAAGGGAGAGGCCATTCATCCCATCGCCAAAATCATCGCTGTTGTCGACATTTACAGCGCCATGATCTCGGCAAGGGTATACCAAAAGGAACGAGATCTGCTCTTCGTACTCAGAGAGCTGCATCGGCTAAGCTTCGAGGAGCTTGATCCGACGACAACACATATGTTTATCCGCCATATGATACCTAATTTTATCGGCAAAAAAGTAAAGCTCAACAATGATAAGTACGGTATTATTGTAATGACTCATCCTACTGAATTTTTCAGACCGCTTGTCAGAATAGACGATGAATTTATTGATCTGACGTTAGAACGCCAATACGAAATTGTTCACGTGTACCTATAATTTTAATCGCTTTCATAGTAAAAGAGAACAAACAGGCCGAAGAGACACACCGTCCCTATCGGCCTGTTTTTTATTTAATCGTTGCCGCTTAATCCTGCCCGATCCAATATGACCGCTATTTGTGCTCTAGTAAGCGGCTGATCAGGAGCAAAGCGGGTTGTGCTTACGCCATTCATTAATCCGCTTCTGATTGCCTTCACAATGCTATCCTGAGCCCAGTGGCCAGCAATGTCCTCAAATCCTTCAATCGTTTCGCCTGGATTTTCCGGCTCTACTGGTTCTTCCGGTTTGCCTGGTCCTTCAGGCTGACCAGGCTCCCCCGTTTCTCCAGGCTTAGTTCCAGGAGGCGTATATGGATGGCTGACGTATAAGCAATAAGCTTTTACCGCTGCTTCCGCATAGCTTTCCCAATTTTTTTGCAATCTCACTGCATCTTCTTTATTCGTTAAAAACCCATATTCAGTAATTACTGTTTCAACAGAACCCGTTAAACGTTGCATATAAAAATAATCCTGACCATTGGACTGCGCCTTGGAATAAGTCGGCGTCGGCCTTAAAACCTGACCGGCATTTTTAAGCTGCTCAGCAATAAGCTTCGCCCATCTTCCATTGGAATGAATGCTGTGAATTATTTCGGCTCCCAATGCGGTTGATGCGGATGCTGCATTAATATGATTTGAGAGACAATGCTTGGCGCCGCTATTTTTCACCTTGGTTGTTCTTGGACTGGGATCAAGCGTCGTGTCGCTGTTTCTTGTCAGAGCGACCCTTATCCCCAGCTCCTGGAATCGTTTGTATTGATATAACGATATATCCAAGGTAAGTTTCTTCTCAGTGATGCCATTGCCAACAGCCCCGCTGTCCGTCCCGCCATGGCCAGGATCTATGATCAGCTGAGGCGTACCTGCATAGCTTTCTGTACTCATCCTAATCAGCTCCCTTTCGCGTAATGCTTGTTTTAGATGAAACAGCGTTACATAGCCTTCACCTATATATATGACAAGCATGAAGCCTTTGATTGGATGACTGTCACCATTCTGAACAAATTCTAACCTAGCGCAAACGCAAATGCATTATTTATTCCGTTCAGTATGATTTGCCTGATTCAGGAGAAAATACCTCATATCTAACCATTTCGATGATATGGAGGTTTTCGCATGATTAAACTGCAAACTGGCCTTGAGGGCAAACGGGCTTACTTTGGCAATATTCAAAGCGATCTTGAAAAGCACGGCTATTGCTTGGGCGGAAATTGGGATTATAAACAAGGCTTTTTTGATTCTATTTTATGGAGGGAAGCCGGGGAAACTATTTATTTGAGATTGCCTTTCACTGTTTTGGAAGGAGAACTGGATAACCCGGATGCCTATATTATGTTCCAAACGCCATATGTCGTAAAACATGTTGTTAATATAGGGCTAGACACAGATGCCAATTCACTTGCAAGTGCTGTCGGCTTAAATCAATTCCAGGACCCGCTCGATACAGACGGGCAAATTGCTAACAAAACCAAATGGGAGGATGTTGGCGAGCAGGCCGTCAGCCAGGTTTTCAACTATGTAATGTGATCGAACAATCCCCGCCGTTCTTTGGACAGGCGCGTTTGCCGATGAAATATAAGAACAGATATAAGGTTACAAAAACTTATACTTTCTTATATTTAAAAAAACCTGCCAAGCTCTATGCTATGTCCGAGTTCAACCACGGATTATGCAGCATATTACTTGGCAGGAATTATTTGTTAACCGATAGAGCCTTCCATCTCGAACTTGATAAGACGATTCATCTCAACGGCATATTCCATTGGCAATTCTTTTGTAAACGGCTCGATAAAGCCCATTACGATCATCTGAGTAGCCTCGTCTTCACTTAGGCCGCGGCTCATCAGATAGAACAATTGATCCTCGGATACATTGGACACTGTCGCTTCATGCTCTAGTGTAATGTTATCGTTGAAGATTTCGTTATACGGAATTGTATCAGAAGTAGATTCATTGTCAAGAATTAGCGTATCGCACTTCACGTTAGACTTCGCGCCATCGGAATTGCGTCCGAAGGATGCTAGGCCGCGATAAGTTACTTTACCGCCATGCTTACTGATCGACTTGGATACAATTGTAGAGCTTGTATCTGGCGCTAGATGCGTCATTTTGGCACCGGAATCCTGGTGCTGGCCTTTGCCCGCAACCGCAATCGACAGAACCATACCTTTTGCACCGCGTCCCCGCAATACAACCGCTGGATATTTCATCGTCAGCTTGGAGCCGATGTTGCCATCGATCCATTCCATCGTTGCATTCTCATCGGCAACAGCACGCTTCGTAACAAGGTTATAAATGTTAGGCGCCCAGTTCTGAATCGTTGTGTAACGAACGCGAGCGTTCTTTTTGCACAAAATTTCAACAACAGCGCTATGAAGCGAGTTCGTGCTGTACACTGGAGCAGTACAACCCTCTACGTAGTGAACAGAGCTGTCCTCATCCGCAATAATAAGCGTACGTTCAAATTGACCCATATTTTCCGAGTTAATACGGAAATAAGCTTGAAGAGGAATTTCGCACTTAACACCTTTTGGTACGTAAATAAAGCTGCCGCCGGACCAAACCGCGCTATTAAGCGCTGCAAATTTATTGTCGTTTGGAGGAATAATTGTACCAAAATATTCTTTAAGCAGTTCAGGATGCTCGCGAAGGGCAGTATCTGTATCTGTAAAGATAACCCCTTGCTTCTCCAAATCCTCCTGCATGCTGTGATATACAACCTCAGATTCGTACTGGGCGGATACCCCTGCAAGGAACTTTTGCTCCGCTTCCGGAATTCCCAGCTTATCGAAGGTTTCTTTAATTTCTGAAGGAACTTCTTCCCACGTTTTCCCTTGCTTCTCAGATGGCTTTACATAATATTGAATGTCATCAAAATCAAGCCCGTCAAGGTCGCCGCCCCAACGCGGCATCGGCATTTTGTTGAACTGCTCCAATGATTTCAAACGGAACTCAAGCATCCACTCAGGCTCATTTTTCATTTCGGAAATTGTACGTACGATTTCTTCCGTCAAGCCTTTTCCTGATTGGAAAATAGATTTATGCTCATCGCGGAAACCATACTTGTACTCTTCCATTTCCGGCATTGTCTTTGCCATTTGAATCACACTCCTCTTTTATAGTAACTACCTGGCTGAACGATTAGCGGATTATCCCTGCTAGCCCTTCTCTTCGATTCCTTTGCGAAGTGCATTCCATGCCAGTGTCGCGCATTTAATTCTTGCAGGAAATTTATTAACGCCAGACAAAGCTTCGAGATCTTCGTTTTCCTCGAACTCTACAGCTTCGCCTTTCATCAGAGATGAGAAGCGGTTAGCCATGTCCAATGCTTGCTCGCAGGACCTGCCCTTGATCGCTTCTGTCATCATTGATGCAGAGCTCATACTGATCGAGCAGCCCTCGCCAGTAAACTTCGCATTTGTTACGATTCCGTCCTCTACTTGCAGCTGAAGAGAAATTCTATCGCCGCATGTAGGATTATTCAGATTAATCGTGACGACCTCTTCATTCATTTCGCCGCGATTCCGTGGGTTTTTGTAATGGTCCATTATAACTCTGCGATATAAATCATCCAATTGCATGACCGAAGAACTCCTTTGTTTGAATTAAAGCGTCGGCTAACCGATCAATCTCCTCTTCGGTATTGTACAAATAAAAGCTTGCTCTCGCAGTGGAGGAAACATTGAAAAATCGCATTAACGGCTGGCAGCAATGATGTCCAGCTCGAATTGCAATACCTTTGGAATCAAGCACAGTCGCTACGTCATGGGGATGAACATCGTCCAGATTAAACGTAACAAGCCCCACTCGATTTTGTTTCGGTCCATAGATTTCAAGGCCATCTATTGCAGATAGCTTATCATAAGCATATTGAGCTAATTTTGTAACATGCCGATCAATTTCGTCCAGACCAATGCTTTCAAGAAAATCAACAGCTGCTCCAAGACCGACAGCTCCTGCTATTATAGGCGTTCCGCCTTCAAAGCGGTAAGGAATATCCTTCCAGGTTGATTCGTACAGATCGACAAAGTCGATCATTTCGCCGCCGAATTCAATCGGCTCCATGTTTGAAAGCAATGATTTTTTGCCGTACAAAGCGCCTATGCCGGTAGGCCCGCACATTTTATGCCCGGATAAAGCATAAAAATCAACATCAAGCTCTCTGACATCCACCCTCATATGTGGGGAGCTTTGCGCGCCGTCAACTACAATTACCGCACCTTTGCGATGTGCCATTTCCGCTAATTTTTTTATCGGATTAATCGTGCCAAGCACGTTGGACATATATGCAATCGCAACAACTTTGGTGCGATCTGTAATCGTTTGTTCTGCATCCTCCAGCGTGAACGTGCCGTCTGGCTGAAGCGGAATATATTTAAGCACTGCACCGGTTGCTTTCGCGGCCTGCTGCCATGGAATTAGATTGCTATGGTGCTCGACTGCCGTGAGCACGATCTCATCGCCTTCCTTACAGTTTGCCCTGGCATAGCTGGAAGCAACCAAATTAAGCGCCGTTGTCGTGCCGCGAGTAAAAATAATTTCCTCTGGCTCGCTCGCATTTAGAAAAGCAGCTACCTTCGCTCGCGCCCCTTCATAAGCGTCAGTCGCTCGAGAACCTAGGGTATGAACGCCGCGATGAACGTTCGCATGATCCTGCTCGTAGTATCGTCTAACCGCATCAATGACGGAACGCGGCTTCTGAGAAGACGCCGCGCTATCCAAGTAGACGAGCGGGTGCCCGTTTACCTCTTGATGCAATATCGGAAATTGTTCCCGTATCGCATTTATGTTCATCTTTCTAGCTTCCTTTCGAGCAAGCGCACAAGCTGCTGACGAACTGCTTCTACAGCGATCTCGGCTACTTCTGGAGCAAGGAAGCCGTTAATGATAAGCTTCTCAGCCTGCTGTTTGGAAATACCGCGAGACATGAGGTAGTATACCTGCTCAGGATTTACCTGGCCTGCGCTTGCCGCATGGCCTGCAGTAACGTCATCCTCATCAATAAGCAGAATCGGATTGGCGTCTCCGCGGGCTTTCGGGCTTAGCATAAGCACACGCTCTGTTTGAACGCCGTTCGCTTTTGTAGCGCCATGTTCAATTTTGGTGATGCCGTTAATAATCGCTGAAGCGGAATCCTTCATAACGGCTCTGATAATCATATTGCTGTCGGAATGTTTTCCGAAATGTACGGCATGAGCTGTAATGCTCATCTTCTGCGAATCTTTCCCGATGCTGATCACTTTCGTATCAGAAGTCGATCCGCGGCCTTTCATAATCGTTTTGGTCTCCGACAAAGTGTTGCCGTCATTCAAATCACCGATTATCCATTCTACGCGCGCGTCGTCTTCTGCGATTGCACGGCGATAGCTTAGATCTACACCGGCAGCTCCCATGGAACGAATGGATGAGAAACGGACAAGCGAGCCTGGTTTCGCATAAATTTCAACGATAGACGGGTGTACGAATGCCGACTCGTTTGCCGCACCTTCTGACAAAACAGTGTCAACATAAGTTACACGGCTGTTCGCTTCTGCCACTACAATAATATGAGGGGCAAATGCAGCTTCGGCGTTATCGTTATATAGCACCGCTTGAAGCGGCACCTCTACTTCAACATTGCGTGGCACGTATAGGAATACGCCGCCGTTCCAAGTTGCAGCCTGCAATGCTGTAAATTTATTCTCATCCTTGGCAACTGCTTGGAACAAATATGGCTTCACAAGATCGCCATGCTCCTTCACTGCAGTTTCCAAATCCGTAAAAATTACACCCTTATTGGCAAGGTCAGCTGACAATTCCTTAAATACATTGGTGGAATTGCGCTGAACGATAACATTTTTATTTTTCTCCGAAATCATGCCGCGAATTTGCTCTGGCAAAGCAGAAACAGCAGAAACAGCCTCAGATGTTTGATAGCTGCCAACTGCAGACAGCTCCCAACGCTCTATATTCATCTTCTCCGGCTTTGGCCAAGCAAGCGTGCTGATAAGCTCAGCCGCGTCTCCGCGCAGTTGTACGAGCCAGTCCGGCTCCTTATTGCCGCGAGCCAGCGCCTCTGCCGATTGGCGATTAATCGGAGCAGATAGTTGTGTACTCATTCGAATTGCCTCCTTCTCCGATTTATTCTTTACCTACTGTCTCATCTACAATCCCAAGCTCTTCCTTCACCCAGTCGTAGCCGTCCTTTTCAAGACGATGAGCAAGCTCAGGACCGCCGGATTTAACGATGCGGCCTTGCATCATTACGTGAACAAAGTCAGGAGTAATGTAGTCAAGCAAACGCTGGTAGTGCGTAATAATAAGGAAGCCGCGATCCTCAGAGCGCATTTCGTTCACGCCGCTTGCTACGATACGAAGCGCATCGATATCAAGACCGGAGTCGATTTCATCCAAAATTGCGATTTTTGGATCAAGCATTTTCATTTGCAAGATTTCGTTGCGTTTCTTCTCGCCTCCTGAGAAGCCTTCGTTCAAATAGCGATGCGCAAATTCAGGGTTCATTTCAAGGCCCTTCATTTCACCTTCAAGCTGGCGGATAAATTTGATCAAGGAAATTTCATTTCCTTCACCGCGGCGAGCGTTAATAGCGCTGCGCAAGAAATCAGAGTTCGTAACGCCCGAAATTTCACTTGGATACTGCATAGCAAGGAACATGCCTGCAAGCGCGCGCTCGTCAACGCCCATCTCCAGTACATCTTCGCCGTTCAGCAAAGCAGTTCCAGCCGTTACTTCGTATTTTGGGTGTCCCATCAATGCGGAAGCCAGCGTACTTTTACCAGTTCCGTTAGGGCCCATGATCGCGTGAATTTCTCCACCTTTTATTTCAAGGTTAATGCCCTTCAAAATTTCTTTTCCTTCGATTTCAGCTTTTAGCCCATCGATGACAAAATGCGTTGCCATAATATACTGATCCCTCCATGGTTGGTATTATTCAAATTCCAGAGTTAATCATGAAATATTTGATCCTCTAAGAATTGATAGTCGGGTGATTCTCACTGATTCTCAATAATCATTCTAATATAGTTTAGAATAATTATCAATGGAGCTATCCCTTTTGCTGTATCCCCTTGACGAATACAAGCGAATTTTGCATCATTCAAATGCAGCTGGCTAAGCTATTCCATGTACAAACAACAGTCCTATCCTTTATACTAATAAATATAATTCCGACACTTTTGTCGTCTTATTGATATTTAGAAAGGAAGATTATGAAATATGTCACACAAGCAAGAAGCTTTACAATCACTCATCTGGAAAAGTGATCATTTACAACTGTTAGATCAGCGTCTGCTGCCTGAAGATATCGTTTATTTGCCGCTTACCACGCCTGTGGAGGTATGGGAAGCGATTCGTCATCTTAAAGTAAGGGGAGCGCCTGCTATTGGAATCGCGGCGGCTTATGGCGTCGTTTTCGGCAGCCGCAATGCTGCCACACTCGAAGAGTGGCTGGAGTCCGTCATTCGCGAGGCCGAATATCTTGCAACGTCGCGTCCAACTGCGGTTAATCTGTTCTGGGCGCTGGATCGCATGAAAGCTGCGGCCAAATCTTTTGCTGAACAAGGTGTTGCACTTGAACAGGCTAAGGATAAGCTGGAACAAGAAGCAATCGCCATTCATAAGGAAGATGAAGAGACGAACCGTTCGATCGGAGAGCATGCCCTTTCGCTGTTCAAGGACGGCATGGGAGTGCTTACCCACTGCAACGCGGGCGGATTGGCAACCGCCAAATACGGCACTGCGCTGGCGCCTTTTTATTTGGCGCTGGAGCAAGGCATTACACTTCGCGTTTACGCTGACGAGACGCGTCCGGTACTGCAGGGTGCAAGACTGACAGCGTTTGAGCTGCAGCAAGCTGGCGTTGACGTTACATTGATTTGCGACAATATGGCTGGCATGGTCATGTCCAAAGGCTGGGTTGATGCGGTTATCGTCGGTACGGACCGTGTAGCGGCCAATGGCGACGTAGCCAACAAAATTGGCACGTACAGCGTAGCTGTTCTGGCCAAAGCTCATGGCATACCTTTTTATGTTGCATGTCCAATGTCCACCATTGATCTGGAAACTCCGACAGGAGCGGAAATTCCAATCGAGGAGCGCAATGACGAGGAAATTACAGAAGGCTTCGGCAAGCGGACTGCGCCTAAAGACATTAAAGTTTACAACCCTGCCTTTGACGTTACACCTCATGAGTATGTAACAGCGATTATTACCGAAAAAGGCATTGTGCAAGCTCCTTATGATCAAAATTTGCGCAAGCTTTTTGAATAAGGATAAACGGTAATTATTGGTGAAATAAGTGAAGCCCCGCAAGAACATCTGCTTGTAAGCATGTCTTCCGGGGCTTTGCTATCCGCTTTGGGAGACAGTGAAGCTGTTTAATGTTGACTACAGCATCAGCTTTAATGCTTCATAGCCCTTCATACCCGTTACAATGCCTAACTGCTCTGCTGCATAAGTAACAGATTCCAGGGGCGCGTCAAGCAGCTGCTCCAAGGTGCGGACACCAACAGCGCGGCCTGCAACGATTCCCCTTTCCCTCAATTTTTCATTAAGCAGCGCCACATCAAGCGCCCCGCACATAATATATCCTCGATCCGTTGAGATTGAAAGCAAAGTAGTTCGCGGCAGAAGCACCTCAACACCTATAACCGTTTGACCGTCTGACAGAGATAAAGGTACGATTCGTACCATCGCTTTTGCACCTCCTTTGACAGCACCATTGAATTTTTTTCGTACTATTATTATATGCGCCGTCTTTTTGAAGCGATTAGACAATTGTATATATAGGTATAAAGAACCAATGATCTTCAAAACCAGCCATAGGTATATAAGATTATTTAAAAAAATGTTATAGTACTAAGGGCAGTTAATTTTTATGATTGTGAGGGGAATTTCTATATGAATTCGCAGCAAACAGCTCAAGAGAAATCGTCGTTTATCTTCAATCTTGAAGTATTAATTGAAGATGTTCATCATGCCGCTGCTTTAGAGAAGCTTATACATGGAATGAATCAGGGGGAATTTTTGGACTACCGCATTTTATCCGGTGTTCAATTAGGTAAGCTTATAGACCAGAAGAAATCTATTCCGGCCACGATTCATGCTGTTCCTGTACAACCTGCTGATCCGGCTTCATCATTACCTGACATTAACTCTGCTCCAGCGGAACCGGTTTCCCCAGCCGCAGCAGACCCGCAAATCCCGAATGACGTTTTACAAAAGGTCCAGCTGTTTATGAGCAATAATACTCTTGTTCGGCTTTTCATAAATAAAGGTCTTGGCATTAAAAAAAGCATTCCTTGCCGCATTATTAGAATGGACCAGGAGCAGCAGCTGATTACTGTTTATCATGTTGATGAAAAGCAGGTTTACACCTTCCACCATTACGAAATTGAAGATATTGTTTAGCGAAAATAGCTAAGGATAAACGGCTCCGCCATCCTTTGGACGAGCGCGTTTACCAATGAAATTTTAGAACAAGTATAAGATAAAAAAACTTATACTTTCGTATATTTTCAAAAAAAATGGGCGCAGCTCTATAGCCTTCGCCCATTCCGTTATTTAAAAATACTGCTCAAGTATTATGCTATCAACAATTGCTCCATTCTGTCGCTATTAATTGGCGGACTCCAGAAAAAGCCTTGAATCTCATCGCAATTATGCTTCTTTAAAAATTCGATTTGCTCTTGCGTCTCTACGCCTTCAGCAATAACTTGAATATTCAAATTATGAGCCATTGCTATAATGGCGGCTACGATTTCTGCATCGCTAGGATCTTGTTTAATATCCCTTACAAAAGAACGATCAATCTTCAAACGATCAATCGGAAAGTTTTTGAGATAGTGGAATGAGCTGTAGCCTGTACCAAAGTCATCCACGCTGATGCCAACGCCAAGGCTAGTAATTGCAAGCAGGCATCGGGTAATATGACCAACATCGGTCGTCATCGACTCTGTAATTTCCAAGTTCAAGTACTTCGGTGAAAGTCCCGTTTCCTTCAACACATTAGCAATGCTATTGGCTAAATCATCTTGCGCAAACTGTCTGATAGACAAATTGACGGATATAGGCACCTTGGCCAAGCCTTGATCCTGCCAAAGCTTGTTTTGGCGGCAGGCCTCATATAACACCCAATTTCCAATTGGAATGATCATACCGCTCTCTTCTGCAAACGGAATAAATGATCCAGGGGACAGCAGACCGCGCTCTGGATGGTTCCAGCGAATAAGCGCCTCAATTCCGACAATATTGCCGCTCGTTAGATCATACTGGGGCTGATAATGAAGAACAAATTCTTCGCGCTGAATGGCATGATACAGCTCATGCTGCAGGGTCAAATGCTCTAATGAGGAATTGTTCCAGCCTTCTGAATAGAGCATACAGCCGTTCTTGCCGCTTTCCTTCACCTTGGCAAGCGCCATGTCTGCCTTTTTGAACAGCGAATATCCGTCATCCTCATTCATACTGCTTGAAACAACGCCGATGCTTGCCGTTATATGGAGCGGAAAGCCTTTGAGATCGTAGGGGCTCTCAATCACCTTAAGCAGCTCGCGCGACCTTTCCAGCAGCTGCAGCTCCGAATCTATCTGCGTAAAAATAATAGCAAACTCATCGCCTTCCATGCGCGCGACAAAATGCTGATCCTGCAAGTCGCGATGCAGTCTTTCTGCTACTTGAAGCAGCAGCATATCGCCAAATTCCCGTCCAAACGACGCGTTAACGAGCTTAAATCGATCCAAATCCAAGTAGCAGATGCCCAGCATGCTTTCTTCCTCGCGTGCTGCCGCCAGCAGCTCAGCCAGCCTGATCTGGAACAAGGTGCGATTAGGCAAGCCGGTCATATCGTCATAGTAGGCCATATACCGGATTCGCTCAACATTCCGCTTACGGTCGCTCATATCATGCATAACGATAATAACGCCTGA
This sequence comes from Paenibacillus sp. GXUN7292, assembly GCF_050864975.1. Taxonomy (NCBI): domain Bacteria; kingdom Bacillati; phylum Bacillota; class Bacilli; order Caryophanales; family Paenibacillaceae; genus Paenibacillus; species Paenibacillus sp. GXUN7292. Next base: position 114,783 of record NZ_JBOZWO010000015.1, read on the forward strand.
ATGCGCTTCCTCCTTCAGCACCGGAGAGCATACGATTTGCAGCTCGAGAGGAAAGCCGGTACGATGCGTAATCGTCATATTTTGCTTGGTTGCCTCTCCGCTTTGCAGCGCTTGATCTACGAGCTGTTGAAAGGCAGCCTTGCTGCCTGCATCGACCCGATTAAAGAAATAGCTTCCAATATTTTCTTCATGCGGAAATCCTAACACATAATCTGCAGATTCGTTCGTCTCCACAATCGTAAAGCTTTGATCAAGTATAACTAGCGGAACAGCCTCGGACCGAATCATAGCGGCCACAACAGCCGCCTGATCGTTCTTATAATCGCTGTGCTTGGAGGCTTTCGTAAATACGATAGCAGCGGCAATTAATAAAATAATTGCTGTGCCTATCATTACCACTTTATACAATGTGCTTGAAACCAGCATAATCGTTATAACTGCCCAAACAACAGCCAACATGGCTACAATCAATTTGGCTAGCCAGCTTTCATTAATGGGCAGTTGCTGCAGACGTCGTAGCCTGGTAATCACATAATGCTTCCAATTGTTCGTCACACAGTAACTCCCTTCCACCATCGATTTTGATGTCCTAAAATTAAGAGCAGTCAGACTTATTATAGCCTAAATCGACATTTGGGCATAGAAAAATTTACTAGTTGAGACGGTGTTTACAGTACTTATACAGAAAATTGTTCGTATTTGTCGAAACTTTATTGCTATTTACTGCTTTTTATTTTTATTTGCTGCTGCTGCAGCAATACAAATCCAGCCTGCTATCATAGCAACCCCGCCGATTGGCGTAATCATGCCCAGCTTGGAAAATCCGGTTGTGGATAGAATATACAAGCTTCCGCTGAATATAATCATACCAATAAACACGAATCTGAAGCCGTTGACAATCGCTTTGCTTCTGCCGATCGCCTGGCTAAGCAAACCGATCAGCATAAGTCCCAGTGAGCTATACATATGGTAACGGACTCCGGTTTCAAATACAGCCAAATAATGGTCCGATAGCTTATCTTCCAGTCCATGTGCGCCAAAAGCGCCTAAAGCTATCGCAAGTGCGGCACTAATCGCGCCTATTGTTAAATATTTACTGTTCATTTGTTTTCTTTCCTTCCATTTATGTGTATAATCAACAGAGATTAATTACGAGGGAGATGTGCAAGAATGACGGATCAGCAGTCGAATGGATCAAATAACAACAATCAGCCTTCAGACGGTACAGGGTATGACAATCAGCAGCCTTCTTATGGCCAGCAAAATAATACCTACCAGCAGCAGCCTGGATACGGCGGGCACAATCCATCCTACCAGCAGCAGCCTGGCGGGTTCTCTGATTTGCCGCCTGTGGATAAAACACAATTTCCGCATTCCAAGCTAGGCATCGCTTCGTTTATTATTTCGATACTAGCAATTATTGGCATAATCATCACCATTATACTTGGAGCAGCCGTTGTCTCTGATATTGTGTCTGACGAGCAGCTTATGAACGAGCTGAAGTTCTACTCAGAGAATCCAGAAGCTTATGTGAATAACGAGTTAATGGAATCAAAACTTGGTGAAGCGATGATGTCTATTATCGGCGCATTTGTAGTAACGATTGGCTCGATTGTCCTTTCCTTTATCGGTGTCATACTAGGCATTATCGCGCTTTCTTCCAAAAACAAGAAGAAAACGTTTGGATTGCTAGGCGTTATATTCAATGGCCTTGTATTAGTTGGAACAGTAGGACTCTTTATTCTTGGCCTTGTTTTAGGCGCTGCCGGAATTTAGCTGCTTTCGCATCTCATGAAGCAAAAGGAAGCGAAAGGAAGCGAACACGATCAGCACTTGGGTCGTTTTTACGACGGGCGGACTGTAACGGTTGTAGGAAGCGTTAAATACTCAAAAACAGCCGTTTTTAAATTTTAACGGTTGTCATCAGCCTTATCTGTGGACATTTTACTCATTTCGCTTGATTTTAAGTAATTAAGCTCTCCTGGAACCGTTAGAGTTATAAATCGTTTTTTAAGGCGGATTAGCGACTTTGGCAACCGTTAGAGTTTGTAAATCAGTTTTTAAAGCGAATGAGCAACTCTGGCAACTGTTGAGCCGGGTGGATATATTCGCCACAGGCCTGAAGCGTTCATCTGGTACTGACCAGCGGAATGCTTCAGGCTTTTTTCGTTCATCTGGTACTGACCAGCGAAATGCTTCAGGCTTTTTTCGTTCATCTGGTACTGACCAGCGGAATGCTTCAGGCTTTTTTGTTCATCTGGTACTGGCCAGCGGAATGCTTCAGGCTTTTTTCGTTCATCTGGTACTGACCAGCGGAATGCTTCAGGCTTTTTTCGTTCATCTGGTACTGGCCAGCGGAATGCTTCAGGCTTTTTTCGTTCATCTGGTACTGACCAGCGGAATGCTTCAGGCTTTTTTCGTTCATCTGGTACTGACCAGCGAAATGCTTCAGGCTTTTTTGTTCATCTGGTACTGACCCAGCGGAATGCTTCAGGCTTTTTTCGTAAATTATGCTTGCTTTCACTGCATGTTCTGCATGTTCTGCATGTTCTGCATTTTCTTCCTGTTCTGCATTTTCTTCCTGTTCTGCTTAAATTCTATGAATACTGCTAAAGTTCCTCTTACATTTTTAACAATACCTTAGTTCTGCTGTATCCCTCTCTTGTTTTAAAAACCTCAATACAGGCCGGGAATGCTTCTTTAACCTCCTGCACATGAGAGATTACCCCGATCATTCTGCCTGCTTTCTGCAAATCTACCAAAGCGCCTATCGCTTTATGCAGCGCTTCTTCATCCAATGATCCGAAGCCCTCGTCAATAAGCATCATCTCAATCGTTATGCCGCCTTTATTAGCTTGGATAACATCGGCCATGCCCAATGCCAGGCATAAGGAGGCGTTAAACTTCTCACCGCCGGACATCGATTTAACGTCGCGGTTTTGACCGGTATAGGCGTCATACACATCAAGTCCAAGACCGCTTTGCTTGCCTCTTGTTTCCAGCCTGTCGCTGCGCTGCAGCTCAAATTGCCCGTTCGAGAGCTTCTTCAGCCGCTCGTTGGCGAGCATTAATATTTGCTCAAGAAACTCAATAAGAATATAGCGCTCAAATGAAATTTTCAGAGCATTATCGCCTTTAAGCATTGCATAAATATCTGCTACTTCCTCCAGCTCCTGCTCCTGCTGCTTCATTTTCTGCTGCATGTCCGCTATCGTATTTGACAGCCTTTCCGCTTCTCTCGCATACAGCGCTGCCGACTGCTCCTGTTCGATCAAAGCTTCATATTTTGCATGCAGCCCGCGTATTTGCTCATCCAGCTCAGCAAGCTCAATTCTAGGCTTGCCCTCCAGCTCAGCCTTAAGTATAGTCAGCTGTTCTTTAATGACCACTATAGAAGATTTATACTGCTCCAAATCGGCCTGTGCTGCTTGCAGCGCATCCGCAGGCATTAGCGCGGTTAAGTAATGCTCCTCGCTTTGAAAGCCTGCATGCAGCAGCTCCTGCTGCATGCGGTCCATTGCCTCCGCCGCCTGCTGCTGCGCTTCCTTGCGCTCACGCTCCGCCTGCTCTGCATATGCCGTTGCCGCAGCAAGCTTGGTAGCGGCAGCCTGCTTCGCCTCCTGCGCCTGTCTCCAGCGCTGCTGCTGAGACTCAACCAGGCGCGATTGCTCAGCCAGCCGCTGCTCAAGCTGCCCATATTCCCGCAAGTGAGCGGGTATGCGCTCCAGCTCCTTATTAAGCAGCGCTTCCTGAGCCGCCCGCTTCACCGACTTTTCCTTCAGCTGCTCCTGCTGCAGCTGCTTGCTCGCGTCCAATTGCTGCAGCTGCTGTTCAAGCTGCTCAGCTAGCCTGCGCTGCTGCTTCCATTGCTCCGCCAATGCCGCCAGGCGATCATGATCTTCCTTGCAAGCTTTCCATTGCTGCCGCAGCATTAGCTGCCGCTCGGCGAATTGCTGCTGTGTCTGTCCCAGCAGGTCCGGACTGTGCAAGAGCGCCGTATCAAGCTTTAATTCTGCTGCCGCAGCGACTCCAGCCGCTGCATCAGCCTCCAGCTCCGATTCAATAAGCTCCTGCTCATAGGCTTGGCTCGCCGCAAACGCCGCTTCTGCTTTAGCTCGAGCTGCCTCCACTTGCCGCTCCAGCGCTGACAGCTGCTCCTTGGCACTCTGCAGCTGCTCTCGCGAAGGTATATCTTGCCTGGCTTCGGTTTTGGCAGGGTGAGTGCTGCTTCCGCATACCGGGCACGGGCTTCCGTCATGCAAATGCGCGGCAAGCAGCCCCGCCTGCCCTTCGATCCAGCGCTGCTCCAGCTGAGCGCAGCTCATACGAGCCTGCTCAAGGCTGACAGCGAGCGCTTGTGCCTGGCTGCTAACAGCACTGATCTCCTGCAAATGCTCGAGCAGCTTCGAGATTTGCTTGCCCAGCCTAGTTACCTCATCAAGCCTCTGCTTAGCCGCAGGGGCTTGCTCGGCTGCGTGCTCCCCTGCTTGCAGCGCAGCACGCAGCTTCTCACGCTGCTGCAGCAGCTCCGCTTGCTCGCTTGCATGCTTTTGCAGCTGGCTGTCCAGAGCCTGCTCCTCGCGCAAGAGCTGCCTGATCGTCGCTTCCTGAACAGTCAGCGCCTTCACAGCAGGCGCCAGCTCCTCCAGCCGCTGCAGCTCACGCTCAGCTTCCTTGCGGCTGGCCTCATGCTGCAGCTCCTGCTCATAGACGCTCTCCGCGGCCGCAGCTTCCTTACCCGCAGCCGCCAGGCTTGCCTGCCGCTCTTGCAGCCGCTCATTACTTAGCGCCGCTGCCTGCTTAGCACGCAGCCTTTGCTCAGCATATGGAGCGATCGCGATTGCTTTGCGAGCCTGCTCTTGCTTCTCCTCCAGCTCCTGAAATTGCGGCTGCTTTGCCAGCAGCTGTTCCTGCAGCTCCGTTTTGGCCAAATAATCATCATGCTTTTTATTAAACTGCTCGGCCATGCTGCGCTCCCCGCGCTTCTGCTCCAGCTTGCCAGCCTGCTCTTGCTTTTGCTGTGCTGCTATCGTCGCAGAGCTGTAATAATGTGCCGCCTCTTGCTGCAGTGCACCCGCAAATTGTGCAGCCGAGATTTGCTCCTGCTGCGCAAGCTTGGCAAACTCGCTTTCCTCTCTGCACGGCATCGCTTCCTGCGCCTGCTTCATTAGTGCATTCATGCTGGCGCGATATTCACGCAGCTCCTCCAGCAGCTGCCGATGCTGCTGCTGGAATTTGCCCTCCAAGCGCTCGTACAGCTCCGTTTGAAAAATTTTACGCAAAATTTCTTCCTTATTATCTGTATCCGAGGTCAGCAGCTTGCGAAATTCCCCCTGAGGCAGCATAACAATCTGAATAAATTGCTCTCTTGTTAATCCGATTATTTGCTGCAGCTTTGCATTAACCTCGGTTGCCATAAACCGGTCAACAGCCGGCACGGCATCGCCATCCTGCAGCTCATACAGCTCATTCTTATCGCCTGTCTCGCTCTTGTTTGCCCCCTTGCGGTGCTTCATCTGGCGGAGCACACGGTAGCTTTTTGCCCCAATCGCAAAATCCAGCTCTATAGCCGTATGCGTATCTTCGTCTGCGAATTGGCTGCGCAGCATGCGAAAATCCGCACGGTCTTCTCCGCTGGCCGCACCATAGAGCGCAAAGCAAATCGCATCAAATATCGTCGTTTTGCCAGCCCCTGTATTACCTGATATAACAAACAAGCGGTGCTCTTTCATCAGCTCGAAATCAATCGTCTCGGATGCGCGGTAAGGGCCAAATGCGGTCATCGTTAAACGAAGCGGTCTCATCGCTCACTCTCCTCTCTTAAAAGCGATTGAAAGGCAGCGGCGAATCTTTGCAGTTTGCTCTCCGACAGCGGCATTCCTTTTACCTCATTATAAAAAGCAGAAAAAAGCTGAACAGGGTCGGCTGCTCTCCTCATAGAAGGGTGCCTGTCCAATCCGATTGCTCCATCCGCTCCTTTAACAGCTTCGGTCGCATTTCTGCGCTCCACATGCATCGCATTGGGGAAAATTGCCCGCACCTTTTCCATTGGGAACAAAATAGGATTATCACTTAGCAGCGTTGCAAAAACATAGTCGTCACTGCGCTCCAACTGCTCAAGCTCTTCAATAGGAACTACGACACTGCGCATATCCCGCAAAGGGCGCAGCTCACGCTTTTCTGCCTTGCAGCTGCCGTCGGCATCCATTTCCACGATATAATAGCCTTTGTTATGCCGCTCCTCCGAAATCGAATATTTTAAGGGAGATCCCGCATAACGAATATTTTCTGATCGGACAAAATGTGCTTTATGCAAATGCCCAAGCGCTGTATAGTCAAAAATATCAAAATAAGAAGCGTTCACATACTCTGCTCCGCCAATCGCCAGCGGACGCTCGGAATCGCTTGTATTGCTTTCTTTATCTCCTGCCGGAGTAACAAAGGCATGGGCGACAGCGATATGCCTTGCCCCTTTATCCATTGTCCTGCCAATCCGCTCTGTAATAGCGCGCATAGCATCATCGTAGCTTCTAATAGAATCATCTTCATATTGAAGTCTAACCTGCGCCGGATCAGCAAACGGTATAAGATGGACGTGCACCTCGCCGAATTCATCCTTCAGTTTAACAGGCTCCCGATCTGCTCTTAATTGGCCCGCAAGATACATTCCCTGCTGCTCCATCAGCCGCGTTCCAAAGTTCAGCCGGTCCGGGCTGTCATGATTGCCGCTAATTGCAAGCAGCGGTGTTTGAAGGCGTATGACAACATGCTCGATCCATTCATCCAGCAGCTCTACCGCTTCTGTAGGCGGCACGGCCCGATCGTACAAGTCGCCAGCAATAATGACTGCATCAGGACGCTCCTCTTCAATGGCCTGCAAAAGTTGGCTCAGCACATACCGCTGGTCCTCTGTCATATACACGCCCTGCACAAGCTTACCCAGATGCCAGTCCGCTGTATGAAAAAACTTCATGGCTTCACATCCTACTATGTATTTGCATACTGTCTACTATTTTACCACTCGATCCTACCATTCGACCATAAGCTCATAGAATCGACAACTACCTATTGCACAATATAACAATAGAATATATTGTAAAAGCTATCAAATAAAAAGCATCAGGTAAATTATTGAAAGTAAAATGATTTTCAATCAAATCAGAGGACGTAAGGAGGTTCGGCAGCTTGTCTAATTTAACAAAAACGAAATGGACAAAAAATTATATATTACTGCTTGCAGCAGTATTTGGCGGTTTCTTAATATTTGGTTTTTCCGAAAATATTAAAGGGCCTGCCTTGCCGCGCATGCAGGCAGATTTACACCTGGATGAAATGCAGATTGGACTGCTGCTCGCCTTTAATTCGCTCGGCTATTTGCTTGCCTGCAGCTTTGCCGGCTGGCTGGATCGCCGGATTGGAATAAAGCCGACACTAATGCTCTCATTTGGTTCAATGGCATTGTCCGGAATATTTATATATTTGGCAGCTAACTATACTTCGTTGTCTGCCGCTTATTTTTTATTATATGTTGGCAATGGACTGTTGGAAATTGCGCTGGCTTTGCTGGCTGCCCGCATTTTTGTGAAAAATACCGGCATGATGATGAATCTCGCTCATTTCTTTTATGGCTTTAGCTCGCTGTTCGCTCCTCTTATTGCTGCCTCCTTGATGGGAGTCACAATGTTTGATCATATTCTAGGCTGGAGAGGCATGTATGCTATTATGCTGGCTATATCCGTACTGCCGATGCTGCCTGCCCTATTGGCAAATATGCCGGCTGACAGCCATGACGAGGAAAGCCGTATTCCTCTTTCTGCTTATATTAAAGATCCGATCGCCTGGCTTATAGTCATGCTGTTATCCTTCGGCGTCATCAGCGAATTAGCCGTATGCGGCTGGCTGGTCAACTATTTGGAAAAGGTTTATAGCTGGAGCACGGAAGCCGCTTCAAGCATGCTGTCCGCCTTTTTCTTCTGCTTTATGCTTGCGCGTCTGCTGCTGGGTGCTGTAACTGATAAAATCGGCTATACTTTATCCCTTATTTTATTTGCTGTCAGCTCAGGCATTTGTACAATTGCCGCAATTGTCATTGGCGAGTCTGGAGCTTTTCTTTTCGCTTTGGCAGGAATCGGCATAGCTCCTATCTATCCTACTGTCATGGCGTTGCTGGCGAAGCGCTATGCAGCAAGCAGCGCAACTGCCATTACCTTTACCGTTACGATGATGGGGATTTGGAGCGTCATAGGCAATTTGTTAATCGGCTTTATTACAAACTTGGCCAAGCAATTGGCTGGAAGCAATGACGATGCTCATGCAGGACTTGTTCTCGGTTTGCAAGCCGGTTATTTATTTATCGGCCTTTGCGCTATTTTATGCTCGGTGACCGCATTTCTGTTGTTCATTAAGTTAAAGCGGCGCAATGAGTTAATATAAACGACTGCCCGTACAAATACCGCTCTCCTATATTTCTTTCACATAAGCTTAATTAAGCTGAATATATTGAATAATAGCAGTCAAATACTATTCGCTTTGCTATGTTCTAATGCGTAGACCGCCAGGCAATGCTGAAGGAAATGGAGGGACTTACGATATGACAGCTAATAACAATGGGACATTCATTGTTTCCCAGGAAGATTGGTCGTTGCACCGCAAAGGATATCAGGATCAGGCACGTCACCAGCAAAAAGTCAGAGAAGCCATCAAGCAAAACTTGCCGGATCTTGTATCAGAAGAAAACATCGTGATGTCCGATGGCAAGCAAATCATTAAAGTGCCGATTCGCAGTTTGGATGAATACCGTTTTATATATAACTTCAATAAAAACAAGCATGTAGGGCAAGGCGACGGAGAGTCCCAGGTTGGCGACGTTCTTGGCGTAGATCCGCAAGCGAGCAAAAAGGGCGGTAAAGGAGAAGGGGCGGGCGATCAGCCGGGCGAGGATGTTTTAGAAGCCGAAATATCACTGGCTGAGCTGGAAAACATGCTCTTCGAAGAGCTCGAACTGCCGTTTTTGAAGCAAAAGGACAAAGAAGAAATTGAAACGACAGATATAAGGTTTAACGATATTCGTAAAAAAGGGATTATGTCCAATATTGATAAAAAAAGAACGATTATCGAAAATATGCGGCGCAATGCCAGAGCAGGACAGCCAGGCATCCATCGTATTTCACCTGATGATTTACGTTATAAAACGTGGGAGGAAATCGTCAAGCCTCATTCCAACGCTGTCATTATCGCTATGATGGATACTTCAGGATCCATGGGCTCATTTGAAAAGTATGTTGCGCGCAGCTTCTTTTTTTGGATGACCCGATTTTTGCGCAAGCAGTACGAGAAAGTTGAAATTGTATTTATCGCGCATCATACTGAGGCAAAAGAGGTTACAGAAGATGAGTTTTTCAACCGCGGAGAAAGCGGCGGAACGATATGCTCCTCAGCCTATATTAGAGCGCTCGACATCATTGACAAACGCTATCCGCCTTCCTCCTATAACATTTATCCGTTTCACTTCTCTGATGGAGACAATTTAACGAGCGACAATGAGCGCTGCGTTAAGCTGATCGGCGAGCTGCTGACACGATCGAATATGTTCGGCTACGGTGAAGTGAACCAATACAACCGCTCAAGCACCCTTATGTCCGCCTACAAGCATATTCAGCATGACCGCTTTCTTTATCATATTATTAAAGAAAAAAATGAGGTTTATCAGGCGCTCAAGTCATTTTTTAAAAAAAGAGAACCTGTTACATGAGCAAAAAACCATTAGTCTCCTAAAGTGTGCCCTTCCGTCATTCAACGGCCTGCGGCACTATAGGAAAACTAATGGTTTTACTTATTATTCAGTCGGCTCCACTTTGTCGCGCGACATTAAATCGTCCAAGCTTTTAAACTCATAGCCTTGCTTGCGAGCCTCATCGATAATTCCGCCGAGTGCTGCGGCATTGTCAGAAGACACTGCATGCAGCAGCATAATTGCGCCCGGATGAAGCTGCTTAATGACTTGATCATGTGCATATTGAGCCCCTCTTTGCGCATTCACATCCCAATCCTTATACGCAATTGACCAGAATACATTCGTATATCCAAGCTGCTTGGACGTTGCCAGTACATGATCATTAAATATGCCGCGCGGAGGCCGTAAATATTTCATTTGCTGATTGCCGATCAGCGGCTGCGACTGTTCCTGAACCTTTTGCAGCTCGGTATTAATTTGTCCTGCAGAAAGCTGCGTCATATCGGGATGCGTCCAAGAATGATTGCCTACAATATGACCCTCATCAGCCATTCTTTTTACCAAATCAGCATGCTGCTTCACATAGTGCCCTGTTATAAAAAAGGCTGCCGGAACTCTTTTCTCCTTAAGCACATCTAGGATTTTACTCGTATAACCATTTTCATACCCATTATCAAAGGTTAAAAATAGCTCCTTTTTGTTCGTATCTCCGACAAATAAAGCACCGTGCTTGTTAATAATCGGCTCAAAGCCTTCTTCCCTGATGGATGGTATACTGCCGTTCACGCTTTTCTTAAAGCCAAAATGAAAGACGTTGGGCGCTGCTCCTGCCCCGTCGGTGAGCTGTATTCCACCGCTCCATAAGCTTGCGATTGCAATCGTTATCGCAATGGCAATTAAAAAATTGCGCTTCATTATGCATGTGCTCCTTCCTTAAGCAAACCAAATTGCAAGATCTAGTTTACTATTTCCTAAAGGGAGCTTTTACATGCTATTTTTTAAAATTTTGTATGAAGCTTTATTTTTATGCAAACCTACTGATCGTAGGGCGCATCCTGATAATAATAGTTGGGGCTCATTTCATTATCGTTGTAGGAAGAATGAAAAATATGCGTAGTAGCCGGCGATAATGGCGGAATCAGCCATGACCAGCGCCCTGTTACATCTCTGCCTTTGCTGGCTTCCTTTTTTTCAAATTGCATAAACTGCGCCGCTGCAGTATGATGGTCGACAATCGTGACGCCTGCCAGCTTAAACGAATCCAGTACCGCTGCATTCAGCTCCACCAAAGCCCGATCCTTCCACAAGGAGGAGGCATGCTTGCAATCGAGTCCCATAGCATCTGCAACTTGGCCAAGCATATTATAGCGTGATGTATCAGCCAAATTTCTAGAGCCTATTTCTGTCCCCATATACCAGCCGTTAAAAGGAGCTGCCGTGTAATCAATGCCTCCTATAGTAAGACGCATATCAGACACGATCGGAACGGCATACCACTTCATATTCAGCTCATTTATCTCAGGAAAATCTGCATGCTCAATATATACCTCTTTTACTGCTTGCTTAGGGATATTAAACCATTTCGGCTTTTCATTATTTATTTGAATGACAAGCGGCAGCAAATCATAGGCTGTGCCTTCGCCTTTCCAGCCAAGCTCCAAGCAAGCGTTTGTGAAAGCTGCAGATGCCGGATCGCCCACTACGCCTTCCTCTGTTTCGTAGCCAGCGTAACGAAGCAGCTGATGATTCCATATTCTAATTTCATTCCTATGCTCTTCGTTTATAGAGCTTGTTGCAGCTGAAGCTCCTTCTGCGTGACTTTGATAATCAAAATACTTATTGCTCGCTGCTGCAAAAATCGAAATAGCCGGTCTTATCCTGCCTTCATTTGTAGCATACTCAATATGTGCAATAAGCGCTGCTGCAATTTCCTCTTCCGTATTAAGCTCGCGTTGATCAAAGATATGCAGAGTTTCCCAAAACAACCTGCCGATACAGCGATTACTGTTGCGCCATGCAGCTTTTGCGCCATACTCCAGCTCTTCCTTCGTGTGTCTATAGCTGCCTGTTGCATGAATTTCCGCTGTTACAGCTTGAATACGCTGCTCTATTTCCTGTTCACACTTCTCAAGCTCACTATAGCAAGCTTTAATAAACAAGGCGGCTTCTCTAATCAACTCTTGCCTCATAAGGATATACTCCTTCATTTTTAGCAACCATCCATTCATCGTAATGATTAAATTATAGCCCACACCAATTTACAAATATCATTACCGTTATGAACGATCATTGAACAAATTGAAACATCTTTGAGGCGGCTGACAACTATGCCTTCACAATTTCTTCAAATTAGCAGCAGCCGTTCATCTATCGCCGACCTAACTTTGCCCTCATCATGTGTAAAGAGCAAACGAGGCGTCGCTATTTGCAATGCGGTCATCCATGACCGTTAGAACTAAAAAATCTGTCTTTGTTGCATAGGCGGACACTTATGACCATTAGAAGAAAATTCCGTCGGATTTCTAGCCTTTTTTCCCGCTAACGGACATTTCTGTCCGCTAGAAAGTGAAAGTTGGCAAAAATGAGCGCTAACGGTCATCATTGTCCGCAAAAACAAAAAAACCGTTACATTGACTTGTGTCAATATAACAGTTGAATCGTTGTACTGGTCGGGATGACACGATTTGAACATGCGACCCCCTGGTCCCAAACCAGGTGCTCTACCAAGCTGAGCTACATCCCGAAACATATGGAGCGGAAGACGGGAATCGAACCCGCGACCCTCGCCTTGGCAAGGCGATGCTCTACCGCTGAGCCACTTCCGCAAATGGTGCCGTCGAGAGGACTTGAACCCCCAACCTACTGATTACAAGTCAGTTGCTCTACCAGTTGAGCTACAACGGCGTATAAAATAATTTGGTTGCGGGAACAGGATTTGAACCTGTGACCTTCGGGTTATGAGCCCGACGAGCTACCGTGCTGCTCCATCCCGCGTTAATAAAAGAATGGTGACCCGTAGGGGATTCGAACCCCTGTTACCTCCGTGAAAGGGAGGTGTCTTAACCCCTTGACCAACGGGCCGTTACGAACGATCTTACTTGCCATATGTATATAATGGCGGAGAGAGAGGGATTCGAACCCTCGCACCACTTACGCAGTCTAACCCCTTAGCAGAGGGTCCCCTTGAGCCACTTGGGTATCTCTCCATGG